>NZ_MAYS01000084.1 GCF_001756855.1 Candidatus Erwinia dacicola
CACCTGGCGCGAGGTCGCGGCCCAGCTGGAAAGAACTTCCCGGCAGTCACAGAGATGATGGACAAAGCGGAGGCGGAGGGGCTGGCGTACTTCGGGTTCCCGGGAGCGCACCGGGTGAAAATTCACTCGACGAACACGCTGGAGCGCCTGAATAAAGAGGTAAAGCGGCGTGCCGATGTGGTGGGCATCTTCCCCAACGAAGAGAGCATAATCCGGCTTCTGGGTGCGGTGCTGACGGAGCAGAACGAAGAATGGCTGTTGCAGAACCGCTACCTGCCGCAGCACAGCATGGCGGAGATAGAGCAGACCGCTGAAAACGATGTGATCGAGGCGCTGCCACTCAGCGCTTAACAGACATATTACCGGACCGGAAGGCTGGATCTGAATTTACACCACCTTGACGGACTCGACCCAACTGCGCGAACAGTCAGGGCCTCAGTTTTGTCCAATCCAAGCAAGGAAATAGACATGAAGAATGTAGCAAAAACGGAACTGGTATTCCATGAAACAACGTTAACTACCACAAAAAGAAAAGGGCAGATTTGGTTTACTGCTACAGATCTGGCCGGGGCGCTTCAGTACGCCAATGTGAAATCAATCACCAACATTTATAACAAAAACTCAGACGAGTTTACCTCCGCAATGTCCGAGGTCATTGAATCAGTGACCTCGGGAAATCTGCGAAAAAGAGTGCGGATATTCTCACTTCGCGGCGCTCACCTGTTGGCCATGTTCTCAAGAACGCCTGTTGCGAAAGAATTTAGGCGTTGGGTGTTGAATATTCTTGAACGGGATTCGCAAACGGAATTATCGCCAGTTAAAAAAAGGCTTAATCTGCGGTGCCCTGAATGCGACTCTCAGGCGAAAATTATCCAGTTGAAGAAATTGCACCGCATGGAAACAGTCATGCATGTGCAGTGCGTCAATCCAAACTGCGGGATTACGCATCATGCGAGTTTTGAGTACAAGCACTTTGTAACAGATGAAATTCACACGTCTGCCGCTGTTACACAGTTAATCGGAACGATGACCGAATATGAAAAGGCCACAGCTTTGGGCCTGCTATTACGATAATGACATGAAGCAGAGCAGTTTTAGACTGCCGCCATTTTGCCGCCACTGCAAAGAAAAAGGGGTTACAATTTCTCGTAACCCCTTGTTTTATTTGGTGGAGCTGGGGGGATTTGAACCCCCGTCCAGAATTACTACACCGTCGGCACTACATGCTTAGTCAGTCTTTACATTCGCCAGCCAGCTGCGGACAGACACGCCACTGACAAACTAGCCTGATTAGTTTTAGTGCTTCAACCCCAAGCTGGGTATCCACACGAGTTCTTTTGGGTTTGACTTCTCTTGATCCCCGTCTTAAGAACGGAAGCTAGGGAGAGAAGGCCCTGAGCAGGGTATTAAGCTGCTAGTGCGTAGTCTTTGTCGTTTGCGACTATTTTTTGCGGCTTTTTACGAGGCAAACCGCCCCTCGGCATGCTCCTAGGGCTACGCAAATCCTGTCGAATCCAGAATCAGCCCCAAGTACTGTTTCGCAGTATATCAGAAAAACCTGTTACTGTACCAGTAGATTAGCGATTAGCATGTTTCATGATACGTGCTTTGTCTAATTTCCACTCACGATCTTTGATGTCATCGCGCTTGTCGTGCTCGCGCTTACCTTTTGCTAGGCCAATTTTCAGCTTAGCCCAGACGTTTTTCCAGTACATCGACAGTGCAATAATGGTGTAACCATCGCGGTTAACTTTACCAATCAGAGTGTCGAGCTCGCGTTTCTTTAGCAGCAGCTTGCGGCTGCGTGTCGGGTCGCAGACATAATGCGTAGAGGCGACGCTCAAAGGTTGGAAAGTTGACCCGAACAGGTAAGCTTCGCCATCGCGCAACATAATGTAGCTGTCGCTGATGTTAGCCTTACCGGCGCGGAGAGTTTTGACTTCCCATCCTTGGAGCGAAAGCCCGGCTTCGAACTCTTCTTCGATCAAGTATTCATGGCGGGCGCGCTTGTTCATGGCAATGGTAGCGGAACCGGGTTTATGTGCTTTTTTCTTTGTCATAGTGCCACTTAGTTTACATGAAGCTGTGATTAATGGCATCCCCTGTAACGTTACCAGCGGGGGAAACGCGTATTCTAGCAGATGTCCGGCCGGAGAGAATTTTTGTTTGATTGCTGGCAATGGTATTATTGATAAGTTCTAGAAATTTACAGGAATCGTTATGTCCCAGATTGGTCGTTCCGCGCTGGTGCCGTACAGTGCTGAGCAGATGTACCGCTTAGTTAACGATGTTGATAGCTATCCGCAATTTTTACCGGGCTGCACCGGTAGCCGGGTGCTGGACGCCAGCGATGACCAAATGACCGCTTCAGTTGACGTCTCCAAAGCAGGTATCAGTAAAACCTTCATCACCCGCAATATGCTGACCGATAATCAAAGTATCCATATGCAGCTGATTGATGGCCCGTTCCGCAAGCTAACCGGCGGCTGGTGTTTTACTACGCTAAGCGAAGATGCCTGCAAAGTTGAGCTGAATCTGGACTTTGAGTTCACCAACATGCTGGTTGAACTGGCATTTGGCCGCATCTTTAAAGAACTGACCAGCAGCATGGTGCAAGCGTTTACCCAGCGGGCAAAAGAGGTCTACAGTGCCTGATATCGTGGTGGAGGTGGCGTATGCACTACCGGACAAGCAGTATCTTTACAGAGTCAAAGTGCCGGAAGGCAGCAGCGTAGAGCAGGCAATTATCGCTTCCGGCCTGCTGGAGATACGCAGCGATATCAGTTTGCAGGAGAACAAGGTAGGGATTTTCAGTCGCCCGGTGAAGCTGCATGATGAGGTGCAAAGCGGTGACCGCATCGAAATCTATCGGCCGCTGATTGCCGACCCGAAAGATCTGCGCCGCCAGCGGGCGGAACGGGCCGATAAAAAATAAGGCGCATTGAGCACCTTATTTTTTATCGACCGACCGGAAAATTGAACTGAACCCCAGAAGTTGGACATACTTAAACCGGCACTGTTGCAAAG
>NZ_MAYS01000085.1 GCF_001756855.1 Candidatus Erwinia dacicola
CTGGAATACACGGCGACAACACTGGCAGCGGAATCGCTCACGCTTAGTCGGGCTGAGTCCATGCCGGTAAACTACATCGGAATCACAGCGGGGAGAATGGACAGTTACGGTAGCCATAACAACACCTCAAATAATGGCAGAATATCACAAAATCCAACCATTCAGAGGCACTACCAAATTTTCATATAAAGATTTTTATCTTAACAGGATAAAAATAGAGATAAATGGGATTAATCCAATAAAAAGAATCAAAAAGAGATATTTTGAAATATGCTTCCCGTTTCTGATGTAGGGGTTTGAGGGCCAACTGTACGAAAACGTACTGTAAGCAAAAAAAACGAACGTCTGAAAAATAAATCAGTAGACAACACTGTCCGTTAAATCCAATTTTCGATTAAAAAGACACCATTTTAATGGCGTTTCTCTACGTCCATCATGTTATGATATATCAGTTAGTTACTTCACTAACGTACGTTTCCGTTTCATTGGACTTCAGACCCCGCCACCTAATCGGAGGTGATATGCTCACCTTCACAACACGACAGGTGATCAAATGGCTAAACATTTCACAGCTGAATTTAAGCTGGAAGCTGCAAAACTGATTGTCGACCACGGCTACACATTCGTTAAAGCCTCCGAAGCGGTTAATGTCAGCCATTCCGCTCTGACTCGCTGAATCTGTTCGCCTGTAAACCGGTGGGCTGGGCCATGTCAACGTCGCCGGACTCGGCACTGACCGTCATAAGCGCTGCAGATGACATGGGAGCTAGGTGGTCGTCCTGCGGGAGTGATGTTCCACAGCGACCAGGGCAGCCACGATACCCGTCGGCAATATCGGCAGGCGCTGTGGCGCTGCCAGATAAAGCAGAGTATGAGTCGTCGGGGTAACTGCTGGGATAATGCGCCAATGGAGCGGTTCTTCCGGAGCCTGAAGACCGAATGGATGCCGCCGAAGGGTTACAACAGCGTCAGCGAAGCTCAGAGCGCGATAATCCGCTATATCACCGGCTATTACAGCGCTGTGCGGCCTCACTGGTACAACGGCGGCTTGACGCCGAACAAATCGGAGCGACTGTACTATATACAGTCTAATGCGGTAGCCAGTATTAGTTGACCACTACAGATGCACATACCCCAGCCTGCGGGGCTGGGGCGTCATCGGGGGCTAACTAAATATTCTTATCGAAGAAGACGTCTAACTTTTGCATTGCCTGGTCGACGTATTTAGGAACCCAGTACGTCTCGATATGGGTAGCGCCTTCGATCAGGAAGAGCTCTTTGTCTTTCGTACCGGTGGTTTTAGCAAACGCATCTTTAGTCATATAGAGCGTATCCGCTTTTGTACCGGCAATCATCAGCAGTGGTTTATTGATGAGATTCATATGATCCGTTACGTCAAAGCTCATCAGGTCTAACAGGCTGCTTGTGGTGTATTTAAACGTTGAGTTTGGGTGTGCCTGGGTTTTCCAGTAGTACTCGTAGCCTTGTCGATATAAGGCAAAAGGTAATTTAGCGATCTGTTCATCAGTCAGGTTTGCATCACCGGAGTAAAGCACTTCGCCTCCGGTCGCTTCCTGAGCGCGCGCGTCAGAAGCCTGCTGAAGACGCTGCTGGATAGTGTCCAGCTGAGAATCTTGCATACCATTGCGGCGTACAAGACCTGAATTAAACATACTGATGGTTGCAATCGATTTGAACCGCTTGTCAGTCTCGGCAGCAACGAGTGAATACCCTCCGCCTCCACAAATGCCAAGCAAACCGAGGCGGGAAGTATCAACTCCCGGATACTGGCTGATGTAATCAGCCATACCGTGAACATCCTCAATACGGTTAGCCGGTTTATCCACGTTGCGTGGCATACCACCGCTGGCGCCCTGATAAGCTGCATCGGCGGTAATCGTGATGTACCCATGTTCGGCAAGTCGCTGAGCATACAACCCGGCGACCTGCTCTTTTACGCCGCCATTAGGATGTGCAACCACCACCGCAGGATATTTTTTGGCGGGATCATAGTTAGCAGGAGTATAGACATTCGCAGCAATCTGGATGCCATTCAGATCGTATTTCACCGGATGAATGTTGACCTTGCCTTCGACGTTCTCAGTAATGGCACCGTCATAGACGAGTGTGAATGGATTTTTTTTGTAATCAGCCGCATTGACTAAGGTCGCTCCAGCCATTGCCGTGAGTAGCATTGCACTGATAAGTGTGAATTTCATGGTCTCTCCTGATGAGTGTCGGCCTGGTTATACAGGCTCGCAGAATCAAATTTGCAGGCTCAGACTAGGGGGAGAGGGCTGTCAGCACCGTGACGGGGAAATAACATTTTCGTCAGGAAACGGACCGGGATGGTGAGTGTTTCTGACAACGCTGTCAGGTAACTGTCAGCTTTATGTTGGCAATCAGGAGGCAGAATGCTCTCGTTTAATGTGATTCATGTTCAATTTTCTGAGAAAAGGAGCGATCAATGAAAAGCCAGAATGGCCCAACAATGCCAGCGCGACGCAAGCTATTAGTCGCCGGGGCGGGTATTGCCGCCGCCTCGCTGATCCCGCACGTGTCAGCGACGAGCCAAACCTTTCAGGTCGATTCATCCAGACAATCCAGCCAACGCCCTTCAGCTCCTGGCAAGCGTAAACTCGGGAAACTGGAAGTTTCTGCCATCGGTCTGGGCGTGCAGAACATGAGTCGTAAATACGACACCTCCGTTCCCTGGCGTCCTGAGATGATCAATGTTCTCCATCGGGCATTTGATGAAGGGGTAACGTTCTTTGACGCTGCTGAAGCCTACGGCCCCTTTGAAGTTGAAAAAATTCTCGGAGAAGGCGTCGCCCCGTTCAGGGACAAAATCGTTATCGCCACCAAGTTTGGCTGGAACATTGACCAACAGACGGGTAAGCGTCTGCCGGGCCTTAACAGCAGGCCGGAGCATATCAGGCAGGTCGTCGACAATATGCTCAAACGCCTGCGTACCGATCGCATCGACTTACTGTATCAACACCGGGTTGATCCGCAGATCCCGATCGAAGATGTCGCCGGTGTGGTGAAAGATTTAATGGATCAAGGGAAAGTCCTGCACTGGGGGCTGTCTGAAATGGGCATCAACATGCTGAAACGCGCCCATGCGGCATTACCCGTTACTGCCGTACAAAGTGAATACTCCATGCTCTGGCGTGGCCCTGAAAGGCAGGTACTTCCGCTGTGTGAAGAGCTGGGCATTGGCTTTGTGCCATGGAGCCCACTCGGCGTGCAATTTTTAACGGGCTGGATTGATGAGAATACCCGGTTCGTTGCCGGTGATTTCCGCGCGACAGAAACGCGTTTCTCGCCTGAAAACTTGCCACACAACTTACAGCTGGTTGAACTACTGAAATCCTGGGCAATACAAAAAAATGCCGCACCGGGACAGATTGCGCTGGCATGGCTCCTGGCGCGTAAACCCTGGATTGTTCCCATCCCTGGCACCACCAATAAAGACCATATGCTGCAAAACACAGCGGCTACCGGCGTATCGCTGACTTCCGCTGAGATGACCGAGCTTACCCGCTCACTGGATGTGATCACTATCCAGGGGCAACGTCTGCCAGATGCTGTGCAGGTTTATTCCGATATTGAAGCACCGTTGAAAAGTTAAGATGGAAGTCCCGTTATGCGCCTGTTGTTAGTCGAAGATGAAGAAAAAACGTCAACCTATCTCTCCCGTGCGCTGGGTGAGTCCGGGTTTACGGTAGATGTCTCTGCAGATGGCGCGGAAGGACTTCATTACGCGCTGGAGTTCGACTACGACGCGATAATACTGGATGTGATGCTGCCGGGGATGGACGGCTACCGGGTACTCGAGGGGGTGCGCGCAGCAAAACAGACGCCTGTGCTGATGCTTTCGGCACGGGGTTCGATCGATGAGCGCGTTAAAGGGCTTCGCCTTGGCGCAGATGATTATCTCCCTAAGCCCTTTTCGCTTATTGAACTGGTGGCGCGTATTCAGGCACTGGTGCGTCGCCGCGCTACGGATGGCGCAGACATCACCCAGCTGCAAATTCACGATCTGCATCTCGACTTACTGGCTCGCCGCGTATTTCGCGCCGGAACGCGACTGGAGCTGACCGCTAAAGAGTTTTCCCTGTTGAGCCTTCTGGCCCGGCATCAGGGGGAGATTCTGTCAAAAATGATGATTGCGGAGCAGATATGGGACATGAATTTTGACAGCGATGCCAACGTGGTTGAAGTGGCCATTAAACGACTTCGGGCCAAAGTGGATGCTCCGTTCGATATCAAACTGCTGCATACCGTTCGTGGCATGGGCTATGTCCTCGAAGTCCGGTCCGAATAAGTGAAGGGGATAAGCATGCCTGAGCGTTCCATCTCCGTACACCTGGCGCTGATGTTTGCCTTATCCGCGCTGCTGATTGTGTCCGTTATCGGTATTCTGCTCAGAAGCTCCTTGCATGACTCTTTGCAAAAGCAGATGCACAACGAACTGCTGTTCCGGGAATCATTAATGAGTCCGTGGATCACCGCACGAACCTCGGCTGACGGCTGGTCGACGCTGGCTAATAAATTCAACGTGTTAACCAATTCTGAAGGTGAACGCGTTCGCTACTGGATAGTGAGCCATAACCCACGCTTTAGCATGGGGGGAACACCACCGGTAGGTGTTCAGTGGTCTTCTTTGCAGGAAGGGTTTAATAAAGTGCCCGGTGCATCAGAAGGTGCATGCTCGCTGTTTCTGTTAGTGAAAACTATCCCCGCCAACGGTGAAAGACCTGAGCTGCGCTATGTGGTTGCCATCGACTCCACGCCGTACATGGGCACACTCGATGCGTTCACGCGTACATTGCTGATCATTACCGCACTGGGCGTAGTGATTGTCGCCTTGCTGGGATACGTCGTTTCAAGGATCGGTCTTCGTCCCGTTGGGGCGCTCAGTAAACAGGCCCGGCAACTCGCTCCCGGGGACCATGGTCAACGCCTGAATACCGAAGCATTACCTGACGAATTACAGCAATTAGCATCATCTTTTAATGGTGTGCTGGAACGGCAAGAGGTCGCCTGGGGGCAGCTCGAAAGCTTTAACGCCGATGTTGCGCATGAGCTCCGTACCCCGCTGACAAACCTTATCGGCCAGACGCAACTGGGCCTCTCACGCCGACGTTCGCATGATGAACTGGAAGAATTATTGGGTTCTAATCTGGAAGAACTTGAACGCATGACGTCTATCGTAAACGACATGCTGTTCCTGTCTCATGCGCACGCGGGTGAACATGCGTCCCAACTAACTAAGGTGTCCCTGCGAGAAGAAACGCTGAAAACAGCGGAGTATGTAGAGCCTTCTTTTGCTGAAAAACAGCTTTCTCTGGATGTAGAGGGAGATGTCACCGCACACATCGATCGGCGACTGTTCCACCGCTCACTGGCTAATTTACTGGAAAACAGCGCAAGGCATTCACCCTCCAACAGCACGGTTACGGTACGCTTAAGCGAAAAAGGTCATCAGGCCTGTGTTGAAGTGTCAAATCCTGGCGATCCAATAGCACCAGAGCACTTACACCGGCTTTTCGAGCGGTTCTATCGCGTTGACACTTCCCGAGCGAGAAGTTATACCCACCATGGGCTGGGTCTGTCGATCGTACGCGCCGTCGCCATTATGCACCGGGGAGATGTCTTTGCCCGTAGTGAAAGTGGCATCAATACCTTTGGCCTCACCTTTGTGATACAAGCGGATAAAGTGGCGGACAATGCTCAATCCGGCGCTGAGCCGGGACCCGGAATAACTGACAGAATTGTCAGGGAGGCGTCAGCCTGACGTCATTACCCTCTCGATAAAATCATCGCAGGCAATCCGCCTCTTCAATGATAAGGACGCTTTGCATGATCGGACATTTACGTTGCCTCGGGATGTTACTGCCCTTCTTCACCCTTTCATCCTGGGCTGCAGAGCAAAATCCCGTTGTCCATATTGCCCTCGCCGGAAGCCAGAACGCGGTGTATGGGTCAGCGGAGAATTTTACCGGTCGCGTCAGGGTTGATCCTCTCTTCAAACCTGATAACGAAATTAGCGTTTCCGGCGCTTATGTCACCTTTGAACCCGGCGCTCGTTCCGCCTGGCATACGCATCCCGCAGGTCAGCGGCTGATTGTGACCTCGGGTGTTGGGCTCACCCAGCAGGAAGGCCAGCCGGTACAGGTCATCCGCGCGGGCGACGTTGTCTCTTGCCCGGCGGGCGTCAAACACTGGCACGGAGCGGCGCCTGGCAGCACGATGACGCATCTGGCGATAACCGGGATTGTGGATGGCAAAAGCGTTAACTGGAAGGAGTTAGTGACAGATGAACAATACCACGCCCATTAAAGCATTAGCGGCAGCGGTACTGCTGACCTTTGGTTTTTGTCTCACGACACATGCTGCGCCCGTCGACAAAGGAGCCTCAGAAATGAACCACGAACAAACCGTTTCAGACACATTGTCAGCCCGCCAGCAGGCCATCCCGTTGATTGCCGCATCGATGGCCAGCAGTCAGATGGATAAACTGAATGCCGCCCTGAATGAGGGACTCGACGCCGGACTTACGATAAACGAAGCCAAAGAGATTCTCGTGCAGCTCTATGCTTACACGGGCTTCCCTCGCAGCCTGAATGCGCTTAATGAACTGATGAAGGTCGTCGAAGCACGTAAACAACGTAGTATCAAAGACGTTGAGGGTAAAGAACCGGTTGCCTCGATCCCTGTCGGGGATGAGCTTCGCCGTGTCGGTACCGCAAACCAGACGAAAATCTCAGGCGCGCCCGTCCAGGGCCCGCTGTTTGATTTTGCCCCGGTCATTAACCAGTTCCTGCAAACGCATCTGTTTGGCGCCATTTTTGCCCGCGATAACCTCGACTGGCAAAGCCGCGAGCTGGCAACGGTTGGCGCATTAGCGGCCACGCCGGGCGTCGAATCACAACTGCTGTCGCATACGCGAGCCAGCATGCGGGTCGGCCTGACGGCAGCGCAGCTGCGCCAGCTGGCACACGCTCTGCGTGAACATGGCGAAAGTGATGCCGCAACGCGAGCTGAAAAGGCGCTACAGCAGGCGCTCGCAAACAATTAGGAGTGTGTTATGGAGCATGATCCCCACCGCAGAATGTTAATCACCGCACTTGCCGGGCTCACGCTGGCGAACATTTCTTTGGCATCAGCTGCGACCGGCACCACAAACGTGCAGGGTAAAAGCCGTGTTCTGGTGGCGTACTTTTCCCGCAGCGGAAATACACGAGTCATTACGGGCGTCATTCATCGCAGCCTGAATACCGATCTGTTTGAAATCGAACCGGCTACCCCTTATCCGGAAGACTATTTTCAGACCGTTGAACAGGCGAAAAATGAGCGTGAGCGAGGCGTAAAACCGGCGCTAAAAAATAGCGTTGCAGATATCGCACGCTACGAGACCGTGTATTTAGGCTTTCCGATCTGGGGGACCAGCGTGCCGCCTGTAGTGCAA
>NZ_MAYS01000086.1 GCF_001756855.1 Candidatus Erwinia dacicola
GCGGTGCTGATGAAGGGGTTTCTAGGTACCAATCCATTCGAATGCATTCTCTGCAAAGGTCGGCTGTGCTTTGCCGGCGCTCAGTCTGGCATGCATGCAACGGAATTGCTGTCAGAAAGACTGTGTGAAATGGATAAAAAACGATGGCTGCGGATGCCTGAATTGGAACAATGCGTCTAAAAAATAGCTTTCCGGTTAAAACTACATTAGAGACGGCATGTTCACACACAGACTCACGCTTAACAGCCTCATCACAGGGATGGTGCATGATGAAATTCATGGTCAGGCGATCTCAAAAGATGCGATTCAATCGCCTAACCATCAAGCCTATCTCTTATCTCGAGATACAGCTACTGTCTGGTATTTCAGGGGGCTACATCATATTTTAGCTTACATGTGTACTCTGAAATTATTTTCAGTTAGGCTATTAATGATGAATTTTCAACCATCGCATTTTGCGAGGGTCGAACCTATTTATACGAGGATTATCGTTAGATATGGCGAAACAAAAATTACTGGAACCCGGCTACTCACTGGCGGAAGAGATCGCCAACAGCATCAGCCACGGCATTGGATGCCTGTTTGGCGTGATTGGCTTAGTTCTGATGCTCAACCAAGCCATAGATGCCCGTGCCGGTGCGCTGGCGATCGCCAGCTACAGCCTTTACGGCGGCAGTATGATTCTGCTATTTTTCGCTTCCACGCTGTATCACGCAATTCCTGACAAACGCGCTAAGTTCTGGCTGAAAAAGCTCGACCATTCGGCAATCTATCTGCTGATAGCTGGAACCTACACGCCGTTCCTGCTGGTGGCGCTGAAATCGGCGCTGGCACACGGTTTAATGGCGTTTATCTGGGGGCTGGCGCTGTTAGGGATACTGTTTAAGCTGGTGTTCGCGCACTGCTTTGAGGCGCTGTCGCTGGTGACCTATATGCTGATGGGCTGGCTGTCGCTGATCGTGCTGTATCAGCTGGCGATGCGCCTGCCGTCGGGCAGTATCTGGCTGCTGGCTGCCGGGGGGATAATCTATTCGCTCGGGGTAATTTTCTACGTGTCGAAGCGCATTCCTTACAACCATGCCATCTGGCACGGTTTCGTGCTGGGCGGCTCGCTGTGTCATTTTCTCGCCATCTATTTGTACATGATGTAAGGGGCCTTAACCTTGGGTGATTTCGTAAGGCAGTGGCTGGATCGCCAGTTTGCCGCCCTCATCGCCCTGCACGCGCAGCACGGTATCCGCTTCCAAGTCGTTATTCAGCACCGCCTGCACCCAGACCTCGCCGTTATCCAGCTGGCAGGCGGCAAGGATGGTGCCGGTGCGGCGCCAGTTCATACCCATCTGGATCTCCAGCGCATCATTCGCTGCCGGTACCACGCCAGCCTTACCGGCCAGCCAGAAGAGCGCACGCTTGTTGGCACCGCGGAACTTGGCGCGTGCCACCATCTCCTGCCCGGTATAGCAGCCTTTTTTAAAGCTGATGGCGTCCAAGGCCTGCAGGTTGGTCGCCTGTGGGATCAGCTGGGCGCTGGTGGCTCTGTCAATAATTGGATAGCCTGCTTCAATCTCAAGTGCTAGCCACTGCTGACTGTGGTTGAGCTGGGCTTCACCGGCCAGTTTATCCTGCACCTCCTGCGCTCTGGCTGCCGTGGTGACCAGCAGGAAACGTTCGGCGGGCAGGTTGAACCATAATAGTGTGCTGTCATCTTGCTGAATCAGCGGGGACCCGGCGTCGGGCAGCGTGTCAAAAACTCCCGCCAGTGCGGCGCGTGCCTGGAACCCGGCCACGCCCAGCAGCACCGCTTCATCGTCCGGGACCAGCGTCACTTTGGCAAATACCGCGTATTTTTTCAGCTCGGTTAGCTGAATGTCGCGCAGGCTGCGGCGCTCAATAAAGGCTACTCCTTCGCCACGGTGGAACAGGCGCAGGTTGCTCCACATCTTCCCTTTGGCATCGCAGTGCGCGGCAGGGCGGTGCTGATTGTCAGCCAGCGCTGCAACATCCAGCGTCACCTGCCCCTGTAAATAACTCACGTGGTCTGCACCGCTGGCGTTCACCAGCGCCCACTCTTCCAGTGAAATCAGGGTCAACGGCAGGCGGGCTGAGGCTACCGACTGGCGGGGAGGGAAAGAAATATTCGGCATAATTCAGTCCTAAATTAACGAATTTATTAAAATCTGTTGCTCATGTTAAAAGAGCGCACCCGCTTTGCAACCTATTTCCAGAAAAAGCGGCACAAAACGCATGATAACCCTGCAACCGGTGCTGCTGTTTTGCGCGCAATGCCGCAAGCACGGCATCACATCATCAACAGCACTGCAAAAAAGCGTTACACTGTGCGCCATGTTTGGTTAACCGACGCTGAGTAACATGGATATTACAAATAAAGCACGTATTCACTGGGCATGCCGCCGCGGCATGCGCGAACTGGATATTTCCATCATGCCGTTTTTTGAGTATGAGTTTGACTCACTGGACGACACCGACAAGCAACTGTTTGTCCGGCTGCTGGAGAACGATGACCCAGACCTGTTTAACTGGCTGATGAACCACGGCGAGCCGGCCGATGCGGATCTAAGAAGGATGATGGCGCTGATTCAGGAGAGAAACAAACAACGTGGTCCTGTAGCAATGTAAGCTGTGGGTTTCCTAGGCTGTATCCCTTAATCACCTGAGCTA
>NZ_MAYS01000087.1 GCF_001756855.1 Candidatus Erwinia dacicola
CGCGGGAGATTAAGCTCTCTGGCGATGGTAGCCGGTTTGACACCTTCACCCCGCCGCTTTTCAATGTAGAACCGCTCTTTCTGAGTCAGATGTTTTCCCTGCATGCAACAGGCTCTCCAGTAGGACCAGAACGAAGATTTTATTCGGGTCTGGCCAGTGGGTCACTTTGTTGCGTTTCGAGTGGGAATGGGGCATCGACATGCCGGAAGCAGAAACACTGCCCAAGAACAGCAAAGAAAAGGCTATCTGGGAGCGCAGCATCAAGATTGGCTGGGCTAAGGGGCGGGAAAAAGCCGATTAGATACTGGAAGCCAATTTCAATCGTCTGACCCGCGACTACAACGGCATGTTGCGCTACTCGACCCTGTTGCAGAGCGGCATGATCAAGCAACCGATAATCTCGTGTAAGGCGCTGACCGTGACTGGAGACAGCCGCACTATGACGCTGGGCGATGAAGTGAAGCGGATCGAACAGCCAGCGCGGCTCGATATTAAGAAAGAAAACTGGAAGCCAACAATACGGTAATAGTGATGGAACAGAGGGACGATTTCATTTTCGATTTTGGCGGCTACCCGGATGCGCAGTCGATGAAACGCTTTTTTGTCCACTGCGCCCAGAATGAAGTCTCCGACATTACCCTACAGGGTAACGCCCGTATCTGGGTAGAACGGCACGGGCGGCAGTTGGCTGCAACGAAATTTCGGGTCGAGCAATCCCGGCTGGAAGAAGTCGTTAACGCGATATTCGGGGCAACGGTGCGTTCGTCGCTGAATCAGGGGAAAATAGTCAATCAGGCGTGGGAACTGGTGGGTGATGAAAACGCCATGCTGGGTTTACGCAAAGGCAGCAAGGCACGTTTTCGCATCAACTTCACGCAGGCGACGGTTGCCGGTCGCGCAGGCCAGTTTTCAGTGACGCTGCGTGTGCTGAACAACAAAATAATTCCGCTTGAAACGATGGGGTTTGAAAGCGAATTATTTGAAGCGTTGTTTTCCGGTTCAGGCATTGTGTTTATTGGCGGGGAAACCGGTTCCGGTAAAAGTATGATGATGGCCGCTATTTTCCAGTATCTGGGACGGCACTATCCCAACCGCAAAATTATTACCTTCGAATGGCCGGTCGAATACCTTCTCGGTGTTGATGATGAATTATGGATAGCGCCGGAGCCTGCGCAGTCTGAGGTCGGCACAGATGTCGCCTCCTTCGATATCGGTATTTCGGAATCCGCCCTGCGCCGCTCGCCAAAAGTGATCGGCGTCGGCGAAACGGTCGAGTCCGTCAAGGTGGTGTAAATTCAGATCCAGCCTTCCGGTCCGGTAATATGTCTGTTAAGCGCTGAGTGGCAGCGCCTCGATCACATCGTTTTCAGCGGTCTGCTCTATCTCCGCCATGCTGTGCTGCGGCAGGTAGCGGTTCTGCAACAGCCATTCTTCGTTCTGCTCCGTCAGCACCGCACCCAGAAGCCGGGTTATGCTCTCTTCGTTGGGAAAAATACCCACCACGTGGGAACGCCGCTTTACCTCTTTATTCAGGCGCTCCAGCGTGTTCGTGGAGTGGATTTTCACCCGGTGCGCTCCCGGGAACCCGAAGTACGCCAGCCCCTCCGCCTCCGCTTTGTCCATCATCTCTGTGACTGCCGGGAAGTTCTTTCCAGCTGGGCCGCGACCTCGCGCCAGGTG
>NZ_MAYS01000088.1 GCF_001756855.1 Candidatus Erwinia dacicola
CTGGCGTGGGTGGCTGGAAGAACGGCGCGAACGCGGCAATCATAATGCCAGCCAGATATGGAAGGAAATGGTGGCAAATGGCTTCACGGGTAGTGAAACAACTGGATTTGACCCTATAAATCCAGACACCAGATCACTCTTAAGTTAACGACTCGCGCCGGCGACGATACTCACGTGGTGAGCGGTATCCCAGTGCACTGTGGGGATGCTTATCATTATAATGCTCGAAGGCAACGGCAAGGTTCATCAGAGCCACCTCACGGTTTGGCTTCGGCATCACGCTGATATAGTCCCGTTTCATTGTCTTCACGAAGCTTTCCGCCATTCCGTTGCTCTGCGGGCTCCGCACCGCGGTTGTTCTCTGCTCCAGATTTAGTTGCCTGCTGAACGCTCTGGTTTCTTTCGCCGTATAACATGACCCGTTGTCGCTCAGGAACTCTATCGGCAAGTCAGGCAGTCGGTTGCCGAACCGCTTGCTGCCGCTGTTCATCATGCCGTCTTTTACGATATCACTGGTATAGCCTCCATTCGTGGCTATCCAGTCCAGCGCTTCCCGGTCGCAACAGTCCAGAGTGAACGTGACCCGCAACTTATCGCCATTATCGCAGTTGAACTCAGGGACCCAGCGCAGGTTTCCATTACAACAGTAGTCAGTGTGCACGTAGCCAGAAACTCGATGAGTTTGGTGCGGGTAAATTTTTTCCGCAGTCATGCCTTGCCTGATTTATCCTGACAATGAATGTGAAAAGAATGTTTGCCGAGATCGATACTAATCAGCGTGACGTTTTGCATGATGGTCTTCTCCATAAAGAAACACCCTGTCAGGGTACCACTCACAGGGTGGTGGGACCATCTCATTAACCGCCAGCGGTGTTTATTGGGACGTTATTCAGCAGCATTCCGCAGCAGCCAGTCGCCGCTGGCAATATGCTGCCTGCCGGCGACGGAACGCTGATAGACATAGAGCCAAGCGCTGCCGTACGGCGTTTGCAGCAGCTCCCGTTTGTACTCCCCACCTTTGGTTCTCAGCGCATCCAGCTCGCCCAGCGTGGAGGCGTCGATCCGGTAGACTTCGCAGTAGACCTGACCTTCGCCGTAAACCACGCCCGGGTAGAGCCCGAGATTATAGAGATCGTAGCCGTCGATCTGATGATCGCCCAGCCATTGCCCATTCGTCATCCAGTGACTGTTGCCCTGCTTGCGTCGTAGGCTGCCATAGACAGTTATTCGCATTGTTAAAACTCAAACTGATAGAGCACATCCAGCGCTTGGTCGATACCAGACACGGCTTCCAAATAGAGTTTGGGCATCAGGCGGTAACTCAGCGTTAACGTCGCCAGTGAATCAAATATGCCAACACCGTATTTTACCTGTAGACCCGGCAGCACGTAGCCGCTGACCTGCACCTGCCGACTGTCGCCAACCCCTGCAGTATCCAGCGTCAGGTTGCTGACGCCGAATGTTTCCCCGATTTTACCCACAACCTGACCACTTTGTGCAACCCCCAATCCGACCAAGACGGAAGTTAATGCGTCACTATCGCTGCCGGAGGTGCCTAAACCCTGGCCGCGCAGCAGATAGGCGAGCGCCTCCTGCTGGGATTTCGCCGGGTCGGAGAAGATCTCAACCTTTGGTTCATCCGCCGGCCCGGTGACGCGCACCCCAGCAGTCACATCATCCTCGGTGGCTTCCGGGTTACGGATCGCTTCCATGTTGATGTACGGCTGGTCCGGCGGGCCGGAGAACTGCAGCTCGCCCTTGTGCACCAGCAGGTCCTGCCCGTAGGCGTGGAAGCGGCCGGACGGAATGTTGATCTGCCCGTTCAGCCCTAGGCCACGTTTATCCTGCACCAGCTCGAGATCGCCGTTCAGTTTGGCTTTAAGGCCAAAGGCACTGAGGCGCACATCATTGCCAACGTGGATGATCAGGTTACTCTTGATCGGGATGGCGGTAGACTTCGGCGCAATCGGCTTGAGGTCTTTATCCAGCAGTACTTCGTCGGAGGAGACGCCAACGGCGCTCTCCGGCACCTCCTGCACCGTAATGCGTGCCCAGGGAATATCGACGCGACCGTCGAGATTGAACAGCTGCGGCGTAGCTTCAAACACCAAGTCCGGCGAGACGTCCATACGCACCATCGGCGGCACAGTAACGCGTACTTTGTCGCCCTTCCCCGCCACGCGCGCGCGCCAAGCATCCAGCTGGCTCCAGTCGGCGTCACCGTTAAGCGCTATCTGCCCTTGTGAGGTCTGGACCAGCCCTTCCAGCGTCGAGCTCATCCCGTTGAACACCATATTCAGATTGGCCGCCGTCAGGTCAACCGGCATAAAGCTGCCGTCGACGTCGACATTGCGCAGCCCCAACTGACCGAACACCTGTGGTTTTTGCAGATTGCCGCCAAGGCGCAGGTTGCTGCTCAGCACCCCAGCGATTTTCTCACCCTGCATTAGCGCCGGATTGAGCATCGCCAGCGACAGGTTAGCAATATTGATATTGCCGGAGAGCGTGCGCTTTCCCTGCGGATCGGCAATCTGTACGTTGCCGTCGAGCTGGTCGTTACCCGCGATGCGCAGCAGCCAGTCAAGCTGGGCACGACCATTTTTCAGCGCCGCGTTGAGGTTCAGCTTGTTGAAGGCGATCGGCAGGGTGTTGCCCTGCACATCCTGCTTCACCTTCACCCCGTTGCCCTTCAGCGAGACGCGACCGGTTGGCAGTGCGCCATCGGCCCTCCAGGAAACATCCGCATCACCGCTGAACACCCCGCTCAGCTGGGTAGTCTGCGGCATAAAGGGCTTGATCATCGCTAGGTCAAAGCGATTCAGCACCACGCGCGCTTTACCGGAAGGGCCGGCTACTACCGTCTGCGGCATGCACAGCTCAGCGTTCGGGTTCTGCCAGCAGTGCGGGCCGATCTTCACCGTCTGCGCGCTGTTGAGGTAATTGAGCGCGATAGCGCGGGTTAAGCGCCACTCGCCGACCAAGGTATCAAAGCGTGTATTATTGAGGTTGCCCTGCCAGCGTTGAGTGGCGCGGTCAAAGCTGCCGTTCAGCGCCAGCTGGCCCGAAACCGGTTCGCCTTTGAGATTGAGCTTCAGTTGATGCTGCTTCTCCGTGCCGTTGGCATCTAGGGTCAGCAGATCCACCGCCAGCGCATCTTGCTTCAGCTGCTCAACGCGCAGCGCCAGTTTGCCCTGCACCTGCTCGCCGGAGCTGACGTTGCCGTCCAGCTTGATGCGGCCAATGCTCATCTCCTGCCAGCCCAGCCCAGTGGCGGTGAGATCGGCCAGCAGTTGCGGGGTTTTCAGGTCACCGCGCGCGTGCAGGGTGCCTTTGGCCACGCCGCCCAGCCCCGGGAGGGCATTGTCGAGATGCTGCGCATCGATATTGACATCAAGGTTCAGCTTATCGCCGAGCAAGACTTTGACATCGACGTTGTTGCGCCCCAGCACCAGCTTGATGCCCGGGATATTCCACTGGTTATAGCTGTTGCCATACAGCGAACCGTCGGCGCTGACCGCGTTATTCCTGACGTTGCCTCTCAGCTTCAGCTCCGGCACGCGCATCTGCCAGCTGCCGCCGTACAGGCTGCCGCGCGTGGTAATTTTACCCTCCAGCTTCACCGGCCAGTTCGGGTGCTGCTTCGCGGTATTAATGCTGTTCAGCAGCAGTTCGCTGTGCCAGCTGATAGCTTTGCTCCAGTCCACCAGCGCGGTCAGGTCAGCATTGCCCTGCAGCGCCGCCAGCCGCAGCTTGTCCAGCGCAAACTGCTCAACGTTACCTTTACCGTCCAGCGTCAGGGTGGTAGGCGGGATGCACTGGCCCTGCAGCGCCGCCTTCAGCGACATCACGTAATCGGTGGCTTTGCCTTTGAAGGTGAAGTTGAGGTTATCCGCCTGGTACTGCGCCGCGCCATCCAGCGGCCAGCGCAGCTGCGGGCTTTGCAGCGTCATATTGAGCGGCAGGCCAATTTCTGCCAGCTGGGTATCCGCGTCCAGCTGGGCGCGCACCGGGCCAGAGAGGTTCAGCGCCAGCTTCAGGGCATCGCGCAGCCCGCCGTCCAGCGTCAGCTTGATTTTTTCGCCCTTGATCGGGTCGATGTTCAGCTCGCTGTAGAGATTGAAGGTGACTGGCCAGCTGCCGCTCAGCATCGCCTGGCCCTGCGCGTTAAGCTGCCCCTGCGGCGAGTCAACATCGAGGGTTTGAAGCTGCAGCAGGCTGTTTTCGGTTTTGGCCTTCAGCAGCAGGCGGTTAACCGCAATATCGCTGTCGCCGGTGATGCGCAGCTGCTCGCCGAGGATATGTTGCACCTCGACATCCAGCGGCATGGTGAACTCCGGCAGGTCCGGCAGCAGCGGTTTGGCAAACATCGCCTTCAGGGTTTCGCCCAGCGGCTTTTCATCCGGCTGAGGATCCTGCATTTTTGGCTGGACCACCTGCTTGTCAGCGACTTTTGCCGCTTTCGGCAGCGCAATCAGTAGCCCCTGAATGTGGGTTGGCGTCAGCGTCAGCTTACGCTCCTGCCAGTGCATGCCGCTGGATAAGTCGGCGAGAGAAATGGCGGTATCATCAATCTTCAGGTGGATGTTGTGCAGCGCCAGCCTGCTGAGGGTCAGCGGATACGGAGTGGCGATCTCCCCGCTGCTGCTCTCTTCCTCAACCAGCGGATTGGCGGCCGGAGCCATTTTTTTGCTGTCCACTACCACGTTAACGTCTTTCAGCGCCAGGTCGTTGACGCAGAAGGCGCTCTCTTTCAGGCAGCTCAGCTTCAGCGCGAGGTGAAATTCCCCAGCATTGACCGTTACGCCCGGCATCTCATACTTCACGCCTTTGACGGTGAGATTACGCCAGCCGCCGTCCACCTGCTGGATATCGAGGCTCGGCACCCAGCGCGCAGCGCCGTTCAGCACCAGATGTAGACCGGTGGTGGTGCCAAGTAAAAATGCGATGTTGCCCAGCAGGGCAATAAAAATTACAATGCCAATCAGCCCTTTTTTCCACCACTTCATAGTTCAGGCCCCAGTCCAATGTAAAACTGAATATCGCGATCGTCTTGGTCGCTAATCGGCCGGCTAATGTCCAGCTTGATTGGCCCAACCGGCGACTGCCAGCGTACGCCGAAGCCCGCGCCGGTTTTGAAATTACTCTGCTTGATGTCGTTGACGGCTTCGCCCGAATCGACGAAGACCGCGCCCCACCATTTACCGCTCACTTTGTATTGATACTCCAGCGAGCCGGTCGCCAGTTTGGAGGCACCTGTCAGCTTGCCTTCATCATCGCGTGGGGAAATACCTTTGTACTTGTAGCCACGAATGCTGCGATCGCCCCCAGCGAAGAAGCGCAGGTCAGGTGGGACCTTGCTAAAGTTGTTGGTCTCTATCCAGCCAAGGTTGCCGCGCACTACAAAGTGGTGTTTATCTTCAAGCGTGCGGATCCAGACGTTCTGCGCCTGCATCACGGCGAAGTCAATATCGGAGCCCCAAGTGGTATCGGAGACATCCAGCGAGTAGCGCTGTGAGTCTCCCCAGGTTGGCATCAGCCCACCGCGTGAGCGGGTGTGGTTAACGCTGACGCCCGGGTAGATCAGCATGGTGGTATTGGTCACGCTGCCCTGGGTAAAGTGATTGAGGCTCCAGCGCAGTTTGATCGCCCGCTGCCAGCCGCTGGAACCGTCCCAGTAGCGCGAGGCAGCCAGCGTGCTGGAGTCGGCTTTGGTGTCGTTGAGGTCGGTGCGTTTCAACCCGCCCTGCAGCAGGTAGTACTGCTCGAGCGGGCTTTTGTGCAGCGGCATTTTATAGCTGAAGTCTAGCTGCTGCTCAGAAGCGGAGATATTGGCTCTGGTGCTGAAGCTGTGGCCGCGGTCGTTGACCCACGGCTTTTTCCACGTCGCTTTAACGCGTGGACCAACGTCGGTCGAGAAACCCACACCGGTCTCAATGGTGTTCTCAGTGCGCGGTGATACCACGCCATGCAGTGGCAACACTTTGCTATCGCGCGCTTTATCAAACTCCGGCGCCACCACCACCGAGTTAAACCATCCGGTGGCGGACAGGCGGCGGTTCAGCTCGGCTAGGTCACGCGAGTTGTAGTAATCGCCTTTTTTAAACGGCATCAGGTTTTGCAGGTAGTCTTCGCGAATTTGCGAGCCGGTGAAGCTGACGGCGCCAAAGCGATAGCGCTGCCCGCTGTCGTAGTCGAGATTCAAGAAGGCTTCACGCCGCTCTACCGATACCCCCAGCTGGCTTTTACGATAGTCACCATCGAAGTAGCCTTTGCGTAGCGCCAGATTGCTTAACGAGCTTTTAAATTTGTCATAATCGCTGTGGTTCAGCACCGCGCCCAGCGGCAGTTTCTCGCTTTTTACCAGCTTTTGATAGTCTTCGTCTGTGCGGGCGCCGCCGCGCAGGATCACGGTTTCTCCGGCCAGTTTTACTGGTTCGCCAAGGGTAACATTCGCCAGCAGAACCGGACGCTTTCCGCCAAGAGGAGGAGGTAGCAGCTCGAAGTCGATATCAGGTTCGTAGTATCCCAGCGCCTTAAGGCCCTCTTTCACCGCTTCGCTCACCCGTGAGCGAAAGCGGCCATCGGAGGTCACTTCATCATTAGTGATGGTGGATAAACGCGCCCTGACATTCTTCTGTAACTCCCCTGATAACCCTGTTACTTGCAAACGAACGTTCGTTGCCTCTACGGCAGGCACAACGATTAGCAGGCAAGACATGCAAACCACATGAATTCTTGGCACGCTTACTCCCGTTTCTATTGCCAGCCCGCAATCCATCGGGCTTAACCTAGTAAAATCATCATTAAATTGTTCAACTGCTGGTACAGCCTGCCTAGCCTGCACTTTTCTCCGGTCTGTTCTGTGTGAACCTAAGGCAAATTTGTCGATTATTCTGTGCAAAATCGCGCTACATTACAACACAGCATCGCAATAAGCATTAAAAGGAGTGTAACGTGCTCACCGTAACAGACAAGTCCCACGGAAATTATCTGGCTGCCAACAACGGAAACTGTAGTGGTCAACTAATACTGGCCATCGCATTAGACTGTATATAGTACAGTCGCTCCGATTCGTTTGGCGTCAAGCCACCGTGTACTAGTGAGGCCGCACAGCGCTGTAATAGCCCGTGATATAGCGGATTATCGCGCTCTGAGCTTCGCTGACGCTGTT
>NZ_MAYS01000089.1 GCF_001756855.1 Candidatus Erwinia dacicola
AATCAGGTGGCCAGTATCAGGGTGCCACTACAATGCAGCGGCAGATTGAACACACGTTTCATCATCAGAACCTTGGTAATAGCCATATCAGTGTAGTGTAGCGGTCAACCACGATCTTAATGGGTGACTCATCAAGCCAGACCGTCAGGGAACCGTGTTGTCTGAGTGCTTTGTTGTATGCGGGCCAATTGGTGATTTTAAACTTTTGCTTTGCCATGGGGACCTGATGTTGAAACGAATTTAGCGATCAGAGCCGCCAGTCACCTAAAAGTTCGATTTATTCAACAAAGCCACTTGATGAGTGAGCAAGTCACCCGCTTGCGGGCTGATTTCCGATAATTGGCTGTGCTATAGTCGGATAATCGCCAGAGAAAAATCTGAAGGAGGTGAATGTGCCAATGTATTGTGAGTTAGTTCGCCAAAAATATGCCGAGATAGGTAGTAACGATCTGGGATACGTGCCGGATGCATTAGCATGCGTGTTGAAAGCACTCAATGAGGTAGCGGGCAATCCTGAGCTATACTCTTCCATCAGGGAACAGGCAGCCTTTGCTGCCGCAAACTTATTGGTGAGCGACTATGTTGACGAACGAAGCGTATAAACCGATCAACTGTGATGACTATGACAATCTGGAACTCGCATGCCAGAACAGCTGGCACTTGTCGATGACGCTGAAAAATGGCGAACAGCTGACGGCCAAAGCTAAAGATATGGTGTCGCGCAAGAACGTTGAATATATTAGCATTGAGATCAATGGCGAGCAACGCGATCTGCGCCTCGACCATATCGACACGTTTAGCCATCCTGAGTTGGGTACTGTGGAGGTCAGCGAGTCTGATTAAGCCCCGTTTTAGCCTAGCGGATTGACGATCCGCCCCTTCATCCTAAGGTTTCAACCCCGCGTAGTACGCCGCCAGATCGGCGATGTCCTTATCACTCTGCCCGGCAACGAAGACCTTCATGACTTCCGGCTACCCGGCGCTACTGTTGCCCGCGCCGAGCGCAGGCAGACTTCACGCCAGCAGCAGCGCCAAAAGTTAGATACTCATCATTGCTCTCCAGTCGGTTATTTTAGCGGCACCAGTACAGATGCCAGCAGGCTTCATGCTCCCGCGGCGCGCCCTCACGGGTGACAAACACACCAATGGCGGCAATCAAACGATCGCCATAAAAAAGTAACGGGGTGCGTTCACGCAGCCAGGGCGCAACGGCCAGTTCCTGCCACAGCTTTTTCAGCGGGCGGCTGCCTGCGCGCCCCTGGATGTGAAAAGTCCCCTGTGCCTGAAAACGAATGCTGACCGCTTCAGCGGGCTGCGGCGCACGCAGCGCAATGCCATGCGCCCCCAGCTGCAGCTGGCCCAGACCGTTGGGAAGCACTAACGGCTGCCATGATGGCGGCCAGTTTAGGCAAATCTCACGTAGCGACGGGTAAAGCGGTAGCCAGTAGAGGCTGCCGCGGAAGCGGCGGATTTCATGACTGCCCAATCGCAGGCGCGGCTCTGCGTCCTCACGGCTGCATGCCACTTCCTGCCAGATCCGCTGCAGTGCTTCGCGCGACGGTGGGTTGGCATGATGAGTGGCGATCCAACGCCGCAGCAGCGCCGCACGCCGTGCATCGCTCATCTCCTGCAGCGGCGCAATGGACAACGCGCCCTGCTCGTCCACCAGCAGGGCCAGCGATTCGGCCAGCAGCTCGTCAAGCAGCTGCTCCTGTTCGCCGCACAGCGCGGCGCTGCGTGCCACGGCGCTGGCAAAATACGGCCAGCGTTCATTTAGTAACGGCAGCACCTTTAAACGCAGAAAGTTGCGGTCATAGCGCGGGTCCTGATTGCTGTCATCCTTAATCCACGACAGCCGGTGCTGCTGCGCCCACGCTGTCAGCTGGCTACGGCTTGCTGCCAGCAGCGGCCGCAGATGGCGATATTGCCCCAACCAGTGCTGCTCGGGCATCGAGGCCAGACCCGCCGGACCGCTACCGCGCTTCAGGGCCAGCAGCACCGTTTCGCTCTGGTCATCAAGGTGCTGGGCGGTCAGCAGCGCCTCGCCCGGCAGCAGCAGCTGACTGAACGCGTCATAGCGCGCAGTGCGGGCCGCGGCTTCGATTCCGCCTGCGCGCCCATCAATCTGCACTCTGACCACCTCAAACGGCACCTGCCACTGCGAGCACTGCTGCTTACAGTGTGCCACCCAGCTATCTGCCAGCGGATTCAGTCCGTGATGGATATGTACCGCCCGCAGCTGCAGCTCCGGCTGTTGGCTTCTCAGCAGCACCAGCTGATGCAGCAGCACGCTGGAATCCAGCCCGCCGCTGTAGGCCAGCAGCACAGCAGGCTGTGACGAAAGTGCGCGTTCAAGATGGGCGATGACCGACATGGCGTTCCTGCAATAAAAGGATTAAATAACCGAATAATTGGAGTTGCAGCAAGTAAATGAATCCCCGGGAGCTTACATTAGTAAGTGACCGGGGTGAATGCACGCAGCTAACACGGCGGCGGCTTTAAGAATGACGGTTATTTTAAGCCTGGTAGAGCTCCAGCGGCAACCCATCCGGATCGTTAAAGAAGGTACAACGCTTACCAGTCAGTGGGTCGATGCGGATCTCCTCACAGCGCACGCCGTGGGTTTCCAGCTGCTGGTTCGCGGCGTCAATATCATCGACGTTGAAGACCAGATGGCGCAGACCACAGGCTTCCGGCTGCGTCGGCCGCGCTGGCGGCTGCGGGAAGGAGAACAGCTCAATCGTATAGTCACCGTTCAGCGCCAGATCCCCTTTTCCACGAATCACGCGCCTCGCGGTAAACTTCTTCCATCAGGGTGAAATCGAAGATGTTGCAGTAAAAATCCCGGCTGGCCAGATAATCCCGCGCAATAATCGCGATGTGGTGCATTTTTTAACTGTAAACCTGACTACTTGCTCCTGTTAAAGATTTCTCCGTCACGTTATCTGGCACCCGTCGATAGCACAATAGCATGATTCTAGAAAGCGATATCAGAGAATGACACCGGACACCGGTCGAGTCCGTCAAGGTGGTGTAAATTCAGATCCAGCCTTCCGGTCCGGTAATATGTCTGTTAAGCGCTGAGTGGCAGCGCCTCGATCACATCGTTTTCAGCGGTCTGCTCTATCTCCGCCATGCTGTGCTGCGGCAGGTAGCGGTTCTGCAACAGCCATTCTTCGTTCTGCTCCGTCAGCACCGCACCCAGAAGCCGGGTTATGCTCTCTTCGTTGGGAAAAATACCCACCACGTGGGAACGCCGCTTCACCTCTTTATTCAGGCGCTCCAGCGTGTTCGTGGAGTGGATTTTCACCCGGTGCGCTCCCGGGAACCCGAAGTACGCCAGCCCCTCCGCCTCCGCT
>NZ_MAYS01000090.1 GCF_001756855.1 Candidatus Erwinia dacicola
AGGGCGGGGAGGATGTCAATAGTCTGTGTGTCAATAGGTTTTCATTAAATGTACTATCTGGCGCATTCAGTTTTAAATTAAAAGCCTGCTGAATTGTTGTGCTAAGGATATTGTATTCAGTTGCAGCTATCGTTGCCACTAAAAACAATGCGCTAAAAAACAATAATAATCTGCGAGTACTTTTCACAGTATTTGGTTTTGATTTTTTATCTTTGCTAGTTTGCATCCTATTCCTCATAGTAAGTAAACGAATTCATCTTCCGCCTCTTGCGCATAGCATGGAGCGTCCATCGCTTCCATTTGTGCAAAAAACTCGGCGGCATATTCAAAGAGGCAAATCCCGATTTCTTCCGGCGGCACGTATTTGCGCATGGCATGGATTTTTTCCAGCCCTTCCCATAACGTGGATATACCAGAAATACGCGAATCAAAGGGCAGCGGTTTACGCTCAATCAGGGCGGGGTAGATTTCCATCACTGTTTTAGTCGTCGGCGGTAGCACTTCGACAAACCGGTTGATTCTGACTGACAGGGTTTTCGATATTTTTTCATCGTCCGGGATGTAGAATGCACGGCTGCGCACAAGACGGTCTTCCAGTGACATCACCCCTTCGCCCTCTGCCATGCCACGCAGTTCGCGCATCGTAATGCGATCTTTATCTTTCACATGGTAGGTGTCAGAGACCTGACCGGCGCTGGAGAACATGCCACTTTTGTCTTGGATCTGGCTAACTTCTGCAACTGCGCCTTGCCCCATCACATCGCGGAATACCTCAAAGGTTTTGCCCGGATCTTCAATTGACAGACAGTATTTAAGCCGGGTATTACCCAGCACTGAGGCAGTTTCACTTTTGGCGCTGCGCTCAAGGCCGGGGATGTCCTGCGTACTGATTTCGCCACTGTATTTGAGCGAACGCATTTGTGCCATGAGCGTGTCCAGCCCCGGCGCAAAATATTGGCCGAGTTCGTCAGCCTGCACCAGAAACGGAAAGCGGGCTTTTTTGGCCTCTGCCAGTAACACGTCTTCGGCCATACCCTCGATATCGCTGCCTAGATCGCGCGAGACGTTCATACGCAGCATATTGATAAACAGGTTGCCGAGCGTTGTTGTCTCGCCGCGAGATAGCTCAGTGGAAGGGATCATGACGCACAGCAGGCGCTGGTTATGCAAAATATCCTGCATCACTATATCGCCGCTGTCTTCCGGGAAAACGTGACCGTAGGTTTCGGTAAAAAGTGCCAGCGTTTTCAGGAATTGCATGGAACGAAAACCGTGCTGCTTGAAAGCGTCAGCATCCCATTTTTCAGGCTGTTCACGCAACGCAAGCTGGAAGCCGGGCAGGTTAGCCAGATAGGATTCCAGCGACATATAGCCCTCTTTATGCCAGTTATTTTTTAACGCTTCGTTGTACAGGGCAACCAGATTTGGCAACGGCAGGTATTCTTTAAGGCTTTGCTGAGAGAGCAACAACTCACCGCGAGCACGTTTGTGGCACAGGGCGTTAATCAGCCCTTCAATCAGGCTCTTGGCAGACTCCTGCCACATAGCCCCTTCGGAGCCTGCCTGTGGCAGCATGGACTCGACAAGCTGGATGATGAAAGTCGGCGAGGCGGTGCCGAACAGGTTGACGGTGTTGGAGCGCGTTTTACGGTGTGTGTTGTCAATGATCTGTTGGTGTTTGTCTTCACTACCGGTCAGCAGGTTAACAAAGTAGACGTCTTCTTCCCGACCCCAGCGCCGTGCCAGACACCAGTAAATGAATGGCAGGCGCACGTCAGCCTTACCGTCCATGTAAATATCACCGCTGGAATGCAGCACCGCATGGACATACCACGACAGCAACACTTCGGTTTTCCCGGAGCCGGTGGTGCCGACTAGAGCGGCATGACGCAGCAAATCGGCCATCGTCAGCCATATTTCCTGTGCGTTTGGCTTACCGCGTTCATGCCCCATGAACATTACGCCGTCAGCGGGCGAGACGCGATAGGTTTTGTTTGTCCACCGGAGTCCCATAAGGCGCTTTTCTTCTGCGGTTTCGCGTGTCAGCGATTCATCAATCATCTCAGCATCGAATGGCAGACGCAGCGGAGGCGGATCGCGTCGCGCGGAGTATGCTGCCAGCCAGAACACCAGAACGGCGCTCAGCAGCAGAAGGAAAGCCGGATAAATCAGCGCCAGCAGAGCCGACAGCACGCAGTACGTGATCAGCCAGCGAGGCGTAACAAACCAGTCCGCAATCGGATCGTGATTTGAGGCAACAACGATTTCATCTTCAAATGCCAACGTAACCTCCAGAAGGGACTCCCAGCCAATGAGGCGGGAGTCTCAATGATTAGCGCCATATCTGTAGCTGTAGTGATTAAATCGTTACTGGCGAATGAAGGGTTGGGTGGATTTCTCGGTACGCTCGTGATTTACCTGTTTGATCCAGATGCCATTAGCGCATATGCGATTGCTCATCGCTGGCACGCCATCGACCCGGCCTCCATCAGAGTAATTCTGACTTGCGTATACGCACCCATCATTTTTTTTGCTGAGTGCCGCTGGCTGCTGTTTAGCCAGTTGAGCATTGATTTGTTTAAGTTCAACAATGATCGCATCCAGCTTGGCATTCTGTACTGGATCGACCTGTACCTGCGCGGCATAAACCAGAACAGGGGAAGCAAACAAGAAAGCACCCAAAAGTACATGTTTAATTTTCATATCTAAACCCTTGATTATTGGTTGAATGATGCCGCGAGTTGAACGGGGTTTTTAACTACATCCAGCGATAGTTCCTTGCCGTCTGCTGTCATGATGGACGGTGTACCGGTGAAGCCAAGCAGGCCAAACGCCTGATTGTTGGCGTTAACCCTGTCCGCCATTTCCTGCGATTGTGGCGCGTCCTTTGCCGCCGAAACCTCTCCCAGCATGACCTTTTTCCAGCGCTGTATGCGCGCGGTTTTATCAGCCGTCAGAACAAACTGATTAATTAATCCTGATTTCGCTATCTGGTCGTCGTCGCCGACCAACGATACCGGGAATACTTCAATATTGTAATCAGCCGCCAGACGCTCCAGCGTAGGCTCAAAAGCGCGGCAGTGAGGGCAAAGTGGATCGGAAAATACATACAGCGTATGTGGCTTCCCTTGCGACAGTGAAACGGTGAATTTGCCGCTTTTTGCCGCCTGCGCCAGTGCCTGTATGAGTTGAGGGGCGGGGGGCTGAGGTTGCGAAGCTGGCTGGGTAAATTCTTGCGTCGGTACGGTTGGGGGCTGATTCAGTGTCAGCGCAGGGGAACTTGCAGCGGTATGCAGATTCATCATTGCCCCATTGAGTGACACAATGAATGCCACAGCCGCAAGCGGCCAGAAAATAAGACGGAACAGGCAGGTGCCTTTGTCCGTCCAGATGTGACGGCGTAACGCGCTATTGATACGGCGCAGCGCCCGGACAGCATCATATTCATTTTCAAACGTGGACAGCGGTGTATGACCTGTCGCACTGTCGGCGGCAAGCCAGTACATCCCGTTCTCGTCGCGGGCAATGGTGAATGCCACACCCTGCAAAGGCAGCAACACCGTTTTGCTGGCGGTGGCGCTCCCGCCGCAACGCAGCAGAATGGTGGATTTGGAAATGGAAATTTTCAATGTTCCCCCTAAAAATCGGTCAGTGATGAAGGGGCAGCGGAAGCAGGTGAAACTACCTGTGTCGGCTGTACCTTTGTTTCTGTTACGGGTATGTCTGCTTCTGCCTCCGGGGCGTTTACCGGTTCGGGTTGTAATATCAGATGCCGCGCCAGTGCGTCATGCAGAAGCACCTGCCCTTTTGGGCGCTCAAAAACAGGGGGCTGTGTTTCGCCTATGGCAGCGAGTTCACGCTCAAGTCCGTTAGCGGCTGCCCGCACGGTAGCGGCCAGAGCCTGATATGCCGGGGTTTTGTGCGCCTCGGTTTTAAGCCATGTTTCGGTCTGGCTGAACGCAATGATGCCAGCCCCTTCGACGAACTTTTTACCTCGCCCGACGCTGGACAGAGCCATCCAGAGCGGCCTGTCCAGCCCTTTCAGCCAGCGAAATTGCGCAGGCGGTAGCGACAAATCAGCATCAAGCAGGGCGTACAGGCAGGTGCGGGTGCTGCGATAGCCTTTCACCCATTCCTGAAAAGCCGGGCGATCATTGTCTTCCTGAGCGCCGGTCAGCACCGCTTTCACTTCATTCATCACCGGTGCAAATACCGGAAAGCCGTCTTTCGACTCCAGACAGGACAGATTGAGTTTATCGAAAAGCTGTTGCGCAAACGGACGGTCATTGTGAACCCGAACCCGGTAGAAAGCAGCGGCCAGCGCAGCCTCATAAGGTTTGAAATGCAGGTTGCCGTTTTTGAAACTGTCAAAATTAATCTGCTGGCGAAATATTTTTTGGGCGCGGCGTTTGCGAAACAATCTGGAGCGGGTGATTAACTGGTGTTTTTCTGCAAATTCCTGTGGTGAGAGAGGGGCAGCGGATTCTTCGTCGGTGTAGTTGAGCAGTTGATCGGGAAAGGCATGATAGCGCGAGAGAATGTGCGCCACTCCGGGCGAGCGCTTCACAAGAACAGCCGCCAGTTGAGACAAGGTGAACTGGCGGTTAAAACGGTAGCGCTTAGACCGCAACACGACACGGACAGTCCATGCGGCAAGCAGCAGATAAATCAGTACGAAAGGATAGGCCGTGGCATTAAGCAGGGAGCAGAAATCCATAAATTTTGTTGTCTCAGCGTAATATCCGGAACGGGCAAGCATGGCGAGCGTGGCGTCACGGAACCCGGATGCTGGCAGGATCAGGTCGTAGAAGTGGAACATAAGATAACTGTAGCCATAGACAATATCGCCAGAACCACCGAACCAGAGCAGTATATGCAGAACAGCCAGTGCGAGGATAATCAGCCCGACCAGATATTCCGTTGGCATTCCTTTTTGCATATCAGAACCCCAAAGATTTTTGATAGACCCGCTGAATATAACCGTTTTTAAGGTGCGGAGTGGCGGAATGGTAGCGGCCTATACCTTCCCAGAAATCTCCACCTGCGCGGATGATGTTGAACTTAACAATGTAGGCAGCCGAGTACGCGGAGGTGCAGAAATCGTGTGTTAACTGATACTCAGTGATGCCAAAATCGCGGTACAGGCGATTCGCCCAGACCGTATTAATCTGGAAAGCGCCAAAATCATAGGTGCCGTTTTTGTTCCTGTTCTTCATGCCGGGCATCCCGCCCTCGGTCAGCCAGAGACTGACCAGCCCTCGCAAGGGGATTTGATAACGGGCTGCGGCCTGTTGCATACAGACCGGAATTTCGATAGCTGGCGGGGTATCTGCGGTCATGTGGTGCGTCCTTTTGTTACCCTATAAAATATTGCACCAAACAACAATTCGTGATATCAAAAATACCAACAATTGAACAAAATATCAACGGAGTTTTGATATGGATAAATACCATCAATTTGCGCGAATTGCAGTAAAAGCAGAGTGTGATGAATGCTATCTAACTGCGTTGCAATTCTGGCAAAAATCCATAAAAACAAAGGAAGGGTATTTACATCGGGAATGGGTGAACAAAAGGATTGAAATGTGTAAAAACAAAATCGCAAGAAAACAGAAAAATAGCTACCAGTTTTACGCTAAATGAATTTTCCCCGATTGTTGTGGATAACGCCGACTGTTTGCAGGGGATAACCTTCGGCAAGCAGCGCAGTGGCTACAAAATCCATGTGTGGTTAAAAAATAACCTTTCCGTCCCTCTCCGGCGAGATTACGCCCGTAGCTCGCTGACGCTCACACGCGCAGTACAGCGCCCCGCCAGCAAGCTGACGGCGTAAACTCGCTTCGCTCGCGCTAACTGCGGCATTCTGCGGCGCAAATCAGCACTGGTGTAGTCGTATCGTCCTTTTTGGCTTTTCAGGGCGGGGAATTGTCACGGCTAAAGCCGTAACGCTTTTTTTGTCCTCGCTTCGCTGCGGGGCTTCCGGCGCGTTGCGCCTCCCATGCCCTGACGGGCATAAAAAAGCGTGATCCCCCTCAGATAATAAACTGTTTTTCATCAAAAAAGAGTTGCCAATACCTCAATATGAGGTATAATATTTATATCGAAAGGGGAAATGCCCCGATCACCAACAGCCCATACAGGGCGGGAGCTAAAAATGAACATCCAGCAAGCACTTAACATCTTCGGCCTTTCCGGTGAACTGACCGAGCAGGACATCAAAAAAGCCTACAAGCAGGCGGCGCTTAAATTCCACCCAGATCGTAATCCTGTGGGCGCGGAAATGATGAAAGCAGTTAACGCTGCATTTGATTTTCTGATGCAGAACATCGACCGCATCAATGACAGCCAGAGCAGCGACGATAGCGCCCGCTACAACTTCGGGGAAGAACTGGAAAACGTCCTCAGTACCTTACAGGGCATGGCTGGCGTGATTTTTGAGGTGGCAGGTAACTGGATCTGGATCAGCGGCGACACGAAAGCGCACAAAGACGAGATCAAGGCGCTGGGCTGCAAGTGGGCGAGCAAAAAAAAGATGTGGTTCTATCGTCCCGAAGAATACAAAGCCAGCCGGAACCGCAAGGAGCACAGTATCGACGAAATCCGCGAAATGTACGGCACGACAGGCCAGCGGAGCGCGACCGGATTTAAACGAGTTGCGAACGCATAACGGGAACGGGGGCGCAAGCCCCCGATACACTTTGCCAGCCCTGCTTTTCGGGCATCGAACCCGAAAACAGGGTAAAAACCGCCACTCTGCATTGGCTGGCTTCGCCAGCGCAGCAACGGAAGGAAAACAAAATGCAAAATTTTTTCGACAAATGGCAACCCGTTTTTGAAGTCGTCGTCCGACTGCTGGGGAACGGCTGGCGCGTGAACCTGCTGGATGACTGCCCGTATCGCATTAAACTCACCACGCCGGAACTGAAGCGCTACGCCATCACGATCAGGGAAGAAAAAGGCCGGCTGGCCGTTTACGGTTTTGCTGAATCCCGGCAGTGGCGCGGGAATGGGGCACGATGTACCGTGTCACCGTCGCGGGGAGCAACGGGCATTGCCGACGATATACGCCGTAAAATCCTGATACAGGCGCGGGAGGATGTGGAAAAAGCACAGGAGGCAGAACGGCAGCAGCGAGACGCGCAGGAGCAGGAGAAAATCATCAAAGGCATGTTATCTCAGCTTGTAAAACTGGATAACTGGCACAATGCGCTGACGGGTTTTAAAGTGGGAAATGGCCTCAGCGGAAAAATTACTGACCATTACAACGGGTACGGTTTGTTTGTTCAGGGGTTAAATGTGGAACAACTCATTAAATTAACAGGAGCGATAACAAATTTATGAGGAAAAATAAGGGTAATTATACCTATTTTATGGAGTCAAGAAATGAAGGCGTATATCACATGATTAAATATATTAAAGTCAGGTCAAAATCTAAAACTGAGGGAAAGGTAAAGGCAACGAAAGCTAAAATTGCAGAAATCTATTTTCGTGAAAGCGAAGTGGATTCTATTGATTATTTAAAGGGTGGGTTAGCTTTAAATGATAAGGATGTGATTATTGATATGATTGGCGATTTAAAAAGCAATGCTACTAATTAAGTGCGGAGATAGACAAGATGATAATTTCACCGGAAGAAGTAAAACGGCTTCGTTTAAAAGCAGGGCTAACGCAAAAAGAAATGGCTAAATTGGCAGGGATTGGTTTGTCAAGCTGGCAAAAAAAAGAAACGGCGGAAACTTTAAAATCTTACAGCCCCATATCTGGTGCTGAATATAATTTATTATTGCTGTTTGCTGACGAACATCCTGATTATATTTTGTGCAAGCGCGAGACGTTGCGCCCGTAGCTCGCTGACGCTCACACGCGCAGTACAGCGCCCCGCCAGCAAGCTGACGGCGTAAACTCGCTTCGCTCGCGCTAACTGCGGCATTCTGCGGCGCAAATCAGCACTGGTGTAGTCGTATCGTCCTTTTTTGGCTTTTCAGGGCGGGGAATTGTCACGGCTAACGCCGTAACGCTTTTTTTGTCCTCGCTTCGCTGCGGGGCTTCCGGCGCGTTGCGCCTCCCATGCCCTGACGGGCATAAAAAAGCGTGATCCCCCTCAGATAATAAACTGTTTTTCATCAAAAAAGAGTTGCCAATACCTCAATATGAGGTATAATATTTATATCGAAAGGGGAAATGCCCCAATAACCAATAGCCCATACAGGGCGGGAGATAAAAATGAAATCTATCCTAAACCTCACCTATCCAGCCACATTTAAGTTCTCATTTACCAAAGCGGAAATCAAAAACGGCAAAGCGTTTATGAATACCTACGGGATTCAGCAGACTTTTACCGTTAAAAGCCATACTGAGTTAGAAAACTTGATCCAGACTATCGCAACAAAGTGCAGCGTAAATCCTTCTAATGTTGATTTTGAAATCGTCGGCTAACACAAACGGCGGGGGGAACCCCGCCAATAAGGGGAATACATGAAAACGTTAAAACAAGCCGCAATGCAGTTTGCATCTGATCTGCGTAATAATCGCTGTTTTAAAGCTGCTTATAATGATGCTCTGTTAGAGCTGGACAGGGAAGCAATCACCGGCATTGTACATTGTACATTTTTGCTTGATTCAAAACGGACGTTAAACGAGCTTGATAATTTAATTAAAAAAATAGAAGCCGAAGAAAAATATAAATTTATTGTGTCTCTCGATAAAGGTAATGGACAGAAAGAAATACGGACGTTTAAAAGTGAACGTGAAGCACTGGATGCATATCGCATTCTGACACTTTACGGGTTCAAGGTATCTTTAGAAAAAAAGGAGGATGAAAAACTGATTTTTTAAGGTGTGATCAGGTTGCTAGAACAACCTGATCACGTATCGACAAACAAAACTACACGAGGTTTTAAAATGTCAACGCATCAAATCGTACAGCTTGCCGATTCCCTTGTCAAAGGCTGGGAAACCCGAATCCCTGCGATGAAAGGCAGCGAGTGGGAGCAATTCAGGTGGTGGTTAAACTACCTGCAAGGGTACCAAATGTTTTAACAAGAGAAGGGGCTTAATGCCCCTTATTTATTGACAATAAAGCATCCTGCAACTAATATTAGTTACATGAGAGTAAGGGGAAGGGTATGGGGAAAAATGATAAATTGCTGGAAAAATTCATAAACAGCAAGAAAACATTTGAATGGACGGAACTGGTTATACTGCTTTCATTTCTTGGTTATGAAAAAAAAGAAATGCAGGGATCACGGGTAAGGTTTGTACACCAGAAATACAAAACGATAATGCTGCATCGCCCACATCCTGAAAATCATATCAAAGGCGGAGCGCTTAAAGATGTCAAGAGGATGCTAAAAGAGGAAAGGTTATTATGAAACATTTAAAATATAAAGGCTATTTGGGCACGGTAGAACCAGATTTTGATAATAATATCCTGTATGGAAAACTGGCGTTTATTGGCGATCTGATTACTTATGAGGCTGAAACATTAGCAGCACTGGAACAGGAGTTTAAAGTATCGGTAGATTTGTATCTACAGGCTTGTGCTGAGGACGGGAAGAAACCAGACACCCCATTTAAAGGCGTGTTTAACGTGAGGGTAGATCCCGATCTGCATCGTCGCGTTGCAGAACTGGCGTTAGAGGAAGATTTATCGCTGAATGCGTTTGTTAACAAAGCGCTGGAAAAAGAAGTCAGCAATCATCATCTGGCCTAACAATCAATCACTGGCTGCATAAAGTAATGAAGAAATCTGATTTTATTGAATTCATTTATACGGAAATCGCTAAAGGCAGCACAAGATTTTGTGTTGCCGCAAGCGGTTATGGCGAGGCTGTTTTGTACTGGACGACAGAAAAAGGGCAACGTGTATGGTGTGTTTTATCTGGTAACAGGGGAAAGCACCCTGCTTCACCATCAGAGTCCACAAAAAAGAAAATCACTACGTTTCGCCAGTGGCTTGAAGAAGTTGGCGAAAACGAACAGAGCTTAAAATTAGCTAATGAATGTTATGAGGAATATCTGGAAGATTCTACAACAGTGAGTCATGATGAATTCATGAAGAAGAACCAAGGAGATAATAATGACAAATAAATTTAATAATCAACAAGAAATAGTTGAGTATTTAAATTCACAAGCAGAGTCTGGAGATCACCGTGTACTTATAGCCGCCATCAGGACTGTGGTAAGGGATAAAGGTATTGACCCTGTAGCAAGAGAAGCTTGCATGACTATTGAGGAGGTAGGTAGTACGTTATCCGGCAAGACAGAACCCTCATTTTCCGCTATTTTGAAAATAACCAAAGCATTAAGACTAAAACTTCACTTCACAATTGCATAACCGCCTCATTTTTATGCCCTGAAAAGGGCATGGAGTCGCAACGCGACGGAAGCCCCGCCAACGAAGCGAGGACGAAAGCGTTACGGCTTTAGCCGTGACAGTTCCTACCCCTGCCAGACCGTTTTTTTCTCATGCTACGCATTGCTGACGCTGAACGTTCTCGCAGTCAGATTAAACAGTGTTGACCCGGTTTCATCTTGGCAGGGTAAGGCTTTCCAGTCGCATGACTCCAGCAAAGCATTCAGGGCGTTTTTTTCGCCCGTGATTTTTGCCATCAAGGGCAGAGTCTGCCAGCCATTTTCATCAAATGCCACGTCCAGTGATGAACGGGAAATACAAATAGCGTTGATGCCGTCCGTCATAGTAACGGCATGACGGCCAGCCCATTCTTTTTCAATCAGTACACGGTATACCCAGTGATGCTCTTTTGCAGTCTCCAGCGCATAAGTAAGTCTGAACAAGTCACTTTGTTCTGATAATATTCCTGAACATGAGCGCCAAAGATAATCCACCTTATGTCGCAGCTTTGCCCGTGCGCCCAGCGTTCTTCCCTGTTTCAGAAGCCACTCAATATCCGGCGCAACTTCACGCGGGAAGCGGTGCTGTTTTAGCGCAGTCGAAAGCCATCGTGTCAGGAAAAAATTTTCCTGCGATTCGGATGATGCCTGACCATCGAGTTTTGCCAGATGCAGGGCTATCAATGCGCACCATGCCAGATGCCCCGTTTTTTGCGTAATGGTTTCGGTATCGGTCATAGTCAGTAAGTCGAAGTCCAGTCCTGCCCCTGCTCCCATCGGCTTTGCCAGTGTGCAAGGTAGATTTTTGCCACATCGGGATTATCGCGGATCACAATCACGTTTTCCGAATTGGAACGGTCGGCGGCGCGGCTGTAGTTAAAGCTGCCCGTTTCCGTGGTCTTTCCGTCCACGATGATCACTTTGTCGTGATGAATTTTGTATGCTGCAATAGTGCGGGTCGGAATGCCTGCGTTAACCAGCAGATTCAATGCGGCCTTACTTGCCTTGCTTTTGTTGCCGTTCTGGTCAACCACAACGCGCACATCTACACCGCGTCTGTGTGCGTCAAGCAGGGATTTCACCACGTCTGGCGAAGTGAACGAGTAAGCCATCAGCCGAATGCTTTCTCTGGCATTGCCCGTGGTACTGAGCACCAGTTTCAGGGCGCTTCCTTCCGGTGAGAACCCTATCTGTATGTTGCCACCTGCAATGCCGACAAGTGGAAAGCAAAGAGCAATACTAACCAACAAACCTGAAATCTTTTTCATCTATTTTCTGGTTTTATATGCCCGTAAGGGCATGGAGGCGCAACGCGCCGGAAGCCCCGCAGCGCAGCGAGGACTAAAATAAGCGGAACGGCGAAAGCCGTGACAATCCCCCGCGCTGCCAGACTTGTTTTTATTCTCGGTCATCACAGCTATCCCGAAGTCCGATGGTCGAAGACAAAACACGCTCACCGCTATTTTGTTTCTGTTTCATCGGGTACTGAGGAATGCTCAGGACTGGTATTCCCTTTCTCTTTAGAAACGGAACCCGACTTGTTACTCACTGTTCGCTTTCGTTCGGTAATAGATTTTATGTCCGCTAAAGTCACGTCTGTAAATCCGCTGGACGTGATAACTTCATGGATCTCATTTACGGAATAGCCCTTGTCTTTACTGAGTGAAAGAATGACTTTGCTTACTTTTGCCAACACATCATTTTTAAGTAACCGCGTGGGTGTCAGGTCAGGTAGTTCCTGCATGATGTTCGTAAGGTTTTCAACGTCTGATTCGGTATAAAACTTTGGTTTACGCTTAGCCATATCAGTCTCCTTTACGTGAAAATTTTCAGTTTGCCAAAGATTAGCAAATGTTGAAGTAAAACGCACCTGTGCTAGACTAAATCAAGGTCAAAGGCAGGACAGGATGTGCATTGTCATTACCGCTACGGCGATAATGACAATGCAATGAAGTCAGGGCTGCGCCCCGACACCCCGGTGAAGGAGAGATATTGTGAGTAAGAGCAGCAGTCGTAAGCTCAACAGCAACATTCAGATTCGAACAGATGCTTCAACAAAAGAAGCTCTACAAGAGAAAGCCAAAAATGCGGGTTTGTCTTTGAGTCAGTATCTGATCAGGGCAGGGCTTGGCCGTCGCATGGTCAATAAAAGCGATACCCAGATGCTGGCAATGCTCAACAAGTTAGGGGCAATGCAAAAGCATTTGTTTGTTGAAGGTAAACGCACTGGTGACAAGGAATATTCAGAAGTGTTATCTGCAATCAGAGCCGCAGCGTTACGCCTTGCCCGTGATGATGGTAATGGTGAGGAACCCTTAGCGTGATCCCCAAAATTATTCCCCGGCCTAAAAAGGGAACCGGGTTTAGTGGTCTGGTTTCTTACATCGCCCAGAAGTCGCCTGTTCAATGGGATAAGCCTATTGAACAGGCGACTGCATCCGAAGGATTTGAAGCGCTGACCGGGTATCTTAAACGGCATGAAGAGTCGATCAGTCCGGCCTATCTTGACGAATTCGACCATACGCGCGTGGACATTAACGGTATCAGTATTCTGCACAACTGCATGTCCGTCGAGACAGCAGCGCGTGAGATGGAAGCGACAAGTAACGTAAATGTGGCCTGTAAAGATCCGGTGTTCCATTACGTTCTGTCATGGCAGGAAAATGAGACGCCAAGCGACGCTCAGGTTTTCGACAGTGTGCGGTTCACATTACAGTCAATGGGATTGCAGGAGCACCAGTTTGTTTCCGCTATTCACCGTGACACTGACAACCTTCATGTGCATGTAGCCGTGAATCGGGTACACCCCATCACGTTCCGTGCTAACCATCTTTCTTACTCTATCGATACGCTGCATAAAGCGAGCCGCCTGCTCGAACTAAAACACGGATTTAATCATGATACTGGCCTTTATACGGTTAACGAGAAAGGCTATGTTCTGCGACAAAAGGGGCATCATAAGAACGGTCTTTCTTCACAGGCTGCACATAAGGTTTGTCTGATGGAGAATAAATCAGGGCGTCCTTCTCTCTATCATTATCTGCTTAAAATTCATCATGAAAACCGTACCGTCGCCGATGAACTTAAAACAGAAATGCAATTTAAGACATCTAGCTGGCGCGACGTTCATGCCCTGTTTGCGCGGGCAGGGTTTTCGGTATCACAGAGTCCACATGCAGGCGGACTGCTTATTACGCACGGAGCCGGTGACGATCAAGTCTCCGTTTGTTGGCGTAAAATCTTTCCAGAATATCGTTTTAGCTATGATGCACTCATTGCCCGTATAGGTTCGTTCCAGCCCGGTCATATTGAACCGTATTCTGTACCGGAAATTGGCATGGGCTACAGCGACTCACTGAGTATGAGAGAGATAAACAACCGCGTTAGCCAATGTAATGAACGCGCTATCGCCCGGATGGATTTAAAAGGACGATACAAAGCCTACACGATGGCGTTGCCAGTATACCGACCGGATCGTTCTTTGCTCACGCAGCAATACCGGCAGGTCAACGCACACCTGCAAATGGTTAAAGCCTCTATCCGGGAAAGCGAACGCGACCCACAGATACGGCGTATTTTGTTTAACGCAGCAGAGTTCGATAAGCGCAAGGCTATTGCTTATATCAAAGCGAGAGAGCGTGAGTCACAGCAATCCTTTAAGGCGGCTCAACCGCGTCTGAATTACAAAGACTGGGTTGCGCAGCAGGCGCTTTCTGGCGATAAAGCGGCACTGTCTCAGCTCAGATCATGGGCGTACCGTGAGACGCGAAAGAAGAAGTATCAGAACGCGATTATTGAACGTATCGGTCACGATAATCTCAGTGATTTCATTACTTCCAACCGTGATGATGTTCCCGTCACCAAGACCAAAAGTTTTACGACTTCACTGCTGCGTGATGGCACGGTCATTTACAGGGACAAGGCCACTGATGATATCGCTATGGTAGATCGTGGCCGCTCTGTGTGTGTCGGTATTAACAGTCAGGATAATGATCACCACCAGAAAGCCGCAGCGACGCTCGTATTGACGGGAAAACCGAGTGAAGTAGGCGTGTACGGTAAGGACGAGTTTACACAAAAAGGTATCAGAACACTCAGCGATTACATCCGCACTTACCCTGTTTATAGCGAGATCAGGATTAAAAACAGCGATGATGCAAATCGTCATGCAATCCAGCAAGAACAGAAAATGCGGGAAGCGCAAAAACTGCGTGATGCTCAAAAGTTGCGCGATGAACAGGAACGTGTAAGAATGCAAAATAAGAAAAGCAACAATGATTTCACTCCTTAAAATAAGGTGGGTGTATGAAAAGGAAAATGCATTTTTCCGGTGTGTTGTTGATAGCAGGCACATTAGCGGGGTGTTCGAACACTTCTAAACAGCAGGAAGTTGACGCAACGCAACTGGTCAATGAACAGATACGACAGCAGGCAATCAAAATCAAACTGGCGCAGGATGAACTCTATCAGGCTGGTGCCATTAACCGAACCACGTTTAACGTGCCTACAGTGATTTACACAGACAGTCAAAACCTGCGAATTGACTGGCAGGGTGATGCAAAAGAATTGTTGCGCCAGCTTGCAAAACAACGACACCTCACCTTTGAATCTCGCGGGCTTGCATTGCCTCTACCGCTCAATATCAATGTCGGAAATGCTCCCTACTACAGCGTAATTGGGCTTATTCAACAACAAATTGATTACCGTGGCACGATTGAGGAACGCAATGGAAAGCTGATCCTGAATTATGCTTCCCCGAAAAAAGATAAACGGCTGTTACGGGGGTACTGATGAAACCATTTTCGCTTATCACGCTCCTGATCTTCTCGCTTCCCTGCGTGTCTGCACTGAGTGCAGAGCCGCCCAAAACGGACGGCGACAACGCGCCACCTAAACCGATGGACTATTACCTGAAACCCGACAGCAGGGCAGGTGATGAACTCACCAATAACATGCTGTCTGAAATAGCTGAAACGTTGGGGTTCAGGGGCGGTAAAGCGGAACGCGCAGCCGAACTGATGGCCGCGCTGGATAAACAGAAAACCAACCTTGATTATATGTACCGTTTCGAACCACTGGTTGCCAAAGGCAGCTATGTTCCTCCGGTCGTGGTCGAAGCCAAAGACGTGGCGCATATCACCGACAATCAGATTCGTACCGGCAACCGCGTTTACGAGATCCTCTCACCAGCCCGATTTGTCAGTAATCCCCCAACGTGGAAGACCTATCTTAAAACCGGTCTGTACGCCAACCCCATCGACATGCCGGAAGCAGAAACACTGCCCAAGAACAGCAAAGAAAAGGCTATCTGGGAGCGCAGCATCAAGATTGGCTGGGCTAAGGGGCGAGAAAAGGCCGATCAGATACTGGAAGCCAATTTCAATCGTCTGACCCGCGACTACAACGGCATGTTGCGTTACTCGACCCTGTTGCAGAGCGGCATGATCAAGCAGCCGATAATCTCGCGTAAGGCGCTGACCGTGACTGGAGACAGCCGCACTATGACACTGGGCGATGAAGTGAAGCGGATCGAACAGCCAGCGCGGCTCGATATTAAGAAAGAAAACTGGAAGCCAACAATACGGTGATAGTGATGGAACAGAGGGACGATTTCATTTTCGATTTTGGCGGCTACCCGGATGCGCAGTCGATGAAACGCTTTTTTGTCCACTGCGCCCAGAATGAAGTCTCCGACATTACCCTACAGGGTAACGCCCGTATCTGGGTAGAACGGCACGGGCGGCAGTTGGCTGCAACGAAATTTCGGGTCGAGCAATCCCGGCTGGAAGAAGTCGTTAACGCGATATTCGGGGCAACGGTGCGTTCGTCGCTGAATCAGGGGAAAATAGTCAATCAGGCGTGGGAACTGGTGGGTGATGAAAACGCCACGCTGGGTTTACGCAAAGGCAGCAAGGCACGTTTTCGCATCAACTTCACGCAGGCGACGGTTGCCGGTCGCGCAGGCCAGTTTTCAGTGACGCTGCGTGTGCTGAACAACAAAATAATTCCGCTTGAAACGATGGGGTTTGAAAGCGAATTATTTGAAGCGTTGTTTCCCGGTTCAGGCATTGTGTTTATCGGCGGGGAAACCGGTTCCGGTAAAAGTATGATGATGGCCGCTATTTTCCAGTATCTGGGACGGCACTACCCCAACCGCAAAATTATTACCTTCGAATGGCCGGTCGAATACCTTCTCGGTGTAGATGATGAATTATGGATAGCGCCGGAGCCTGCGCAGTCTGAGGTCGGCACAGATGTCGCCTCCTTCGATATCGGTATTTCGGAATCCGCCCTGCGCCGCTCGCCAAAAGTGATTGGCGTCGGCGAAACGCTGAATATTAAGGTCGCGCAAGGGGCGTCAGCCGCTGCGCTGTCCGGTCACGCGGTATATACCACCATGCACAACGACACCTGCGGGCAGGTGTTCCCCCGGTTCATCGAAATGTTTTCGGCAGAAAGTCGGGAAAGTGCCGCGCATACCCTGCTCCAGACCATCCGCGTTTCCATCGTGCAGCGTCTGCTGCGCAGCACGGACGGTCGGCGGATCGCGGTGCGGGAATTCATGATTTTTGATGAAGACTTAAAGAATGAATTGTCAGAATTTCCGTACCAGCAGTGGGGGGCGATCGTGGACAACCGGCTTAAAGCACAGGGTGCCACACTGGTTCAAAAAGCCTACCGGTTGTATCAGGAAGGTAAAGTGTCCAGAGACGACGTTATCGAAGTGATCACCATTTCGAACTTCAACAAGCTGGAGAAAGGCCGCTATGGAAACTAACCGCTGGCGAAATGCCGGTAAGCCGATCCGTATCGGAAAAATTCATGTCGGCTGGTACGCGCTGATCCTGATCTGGTTTGTACATATGACATGGGTGACGTTCGTCGGGATTGTCTGTGCGCTGGCGTTGCTGGGCTATCTTGGCTGGAAGAACAAGCCTCCGAGCCTGTTGATCAGGTCGTGGCGGGCAAAACTGAAAGGCGACCATCTTACCGGCAGGCCGTGGTGGTACAGACGAAACTAGCATTGCGAGGTGAACCATGAGTACCGATGTATTCGCGCAGCAAATTGATTCGCTGGTGAACTCACCAGAAACGAACCACGGCACGCACCTGATGATGAAAGATGTGCTGATTGAGTACGTGGCACAACTGGACGCGGATTTATACTGGTCGCGTGAACGTACAGACGACACGCTGCACCCGGAGCGAAAGGCTGAGCTTGACCGCCAGATAGCCAACCTCACCACGCTTCGGGATTATCTGTACGATACGGTGGCAGAGTTTATTGATGCCGGGCGTGTGAAAAATATCTGTGATGCCATACGCGCGGAGATCTTACCGGCCAGCGCAGGACATTGACGAGGAACCGCAGAATGGACGAATTCAGTTATTCCGATAGTGTCGTGGATAATATCGCCCGGCATTTCGTTGAGCAGAAAGGGGCTGGCCTTACTGGCAGTGATGCGCCGGTGGGGACTGTGCTGGGCGGGTTGCCGGGAGCAGGGAAATCCACGTTGCTTAATACGTTCCGTGAGGAACAACACGGCAATGTGCTTGTTGTCAACGCAGACGAATTTCGCCGTTTCCACCCGCAGTTTAACGAGATTGTCGATAAATACGGTGAAAACTACCCGGAGCATACCGCCGCATTTTCTGGTGCAGTGGCTGAAAGGGTCATTGCGCTGGGGACAGAGAAGCGGCTGAATCTGGCGGTTGAGGGGACATTCAGAACCGCACAGACGCCGATCAGCACCCTGCAATTGCTCAAAGATAACGGGTACACCACGCAGGTGTATATCAAGGCAGAAAGCGCAGAGGTGGCGTGGATCAACACGCTGGCGCGGGCTGAGGCGGAGCGTGCGATGAACGGTACTGGCCGTACCGTCAGCCGGGCGCACTTTGACACGGTAGTGGCGCAGATGCCGGGAAACGTTGACACAGTGTACCAAAGCGGACTGGCCGACAGTATGAAGGTCTTCACCGCCAGCGAAACGATTTTCGATTCCACCGAGCCGGAAAATGCCCCTGAAAAGCTGTCTTCTCTGATTGCGGCCATCCAGAATGCACCTGTACCGGAAGGAACGGCACCCGTGCAGCCGCGCCCCGATGCAGAAAATAATGCCGGTGCGCCGCCGCAGGCAGAAATGAATGGCTTTTCTTTCGCCGCTTCCGAAGACCGCGACGCAGCACCAGAAGAACGTCTCGATCTGGCCGCACTCATGACGCAACTCACCCATGAGCGGCACGGGAATGCGGTGCGGTATCTGCTGGCCGGGGTACCTGCCTTTGAAGATCACCGCAGCGGTATCTACATGGCAAGCGAAGACGCCGCCATGTCAAAAGAAATGGTGCTGGTCGCGCTGCAAACCGCCGCCGTCAACTACGGTGGCAGCTTCACAGTGACCGGTTCCGAGGACTTCAAACAGCGTGTATACGGCCTGATAGCCGAGTATGACCTCAAAGTGTCTCTGAATGATCCGGTGCAGCGGGAAGCCCTGAGCGCAGTACAGCAAGCGCATCTGGCGCAGGAGCGGGCTACATCGCACGCGCGGACAACAGAGGCACAACCACAGCCAGCCAACGCCCCTGATACCTCACCGCAGGCCGGGCAGTCAGTCGCCCCGGATGCAACGGTTGCGCGTAATGGCGTGGAACCCGCAGCAGAGGCGAGCAGCGCAGAAGAACGTAAACCGGTACTGCGCGGTGAACTGCTTGATTTTGGCCGGGCGAAATATGAACATAAAGATGATGAAAAAATGTCCTATTTCATCAGGTTGCGCAATGAGCACGGCGAAAAGGAGCATTGGGGGGTGGATTTCCAGCGGGCGCTCAAGGACGCCGGGGTGAAACGGGGCGATATCATTACCGCCTCGTTTGTGGGTAACAAAGATGTTGAGGTGAATGCCCCGGTTCGGGATGAAAACGGCAAGATTGTGCGGTATGAGAAAATCATCACGCAGCGCAACGAATGGAAGGTGGCGGCGGAATATCCCAAGCCCACCACGGAGAATCCGACCGCCGCCCGCCCTGATACCTTTGCCGCCTATGATACGTTGACATACAGGCAGTTGCGCGATGAAGTGCAGGCGATGGTGCTCGAACGGCAACCGACTGCGCGGTTTTCCAGCCATGATCCGGCTGGTGAAACCCTGTGGTTTTTCGCCAACGGCAAGCCCGTCCCGGAATCGGTCCAAAAACCCGCTATAGCCGAACTCAGCAGCCAGAATCGTTTATCGGGCGCGGTGGTATTTGTGCAGGACAGCCAGAACCCCAACGCAGCCTGTGATGCGCTGTTTGTCGCATCGCGTGATGGCTATATGCAGGGTGTGATCCGCAATCCGCAGACGGACACCTACGACCATGTGATAGCGCGGCAGGTGACTCAGGAAAAAGACGGCCAGACGAAAAGCTATTTCACGCTCTCCTGCGTACAGGAGCAAGGTTTGAAAATGCTGGGGTACGGTCACGTTTCCCCGGACGGCGAAACGCTGGTCTACAAACTCCAGCGCAGTGAGCAGTTGCAGCCACTGACTATTGCCAATAAAGACATTAAGGCGATGCCGGGTTTTGCGGAATTGTTTAAAAATGCGCCGAAACCACCTAAGCCTCTCCCCAATCAACCAGAGCAGGTAAAACGCCATGAACAAAATGCCACGGCACAACCGATGCCGAGTCCTAAAATGTAGTCTGGTTGCAGGCGTTTTACTGTTGCCTGCATTTAGCGTTATGGCGGATCAGAATTGTGCAGCAGGGACTGCTGCACAGCAGGCCGCGACGGCTGCGCTTAATGCTGAGATTGAGCAAATCAACAAGGAGGCAGAGGACAGTTTTGTCTCAAGCGATGCAATCGGAAAATGCCTCGGCCAACTTTCTACCGGCATTACGCTCCCGGTATTTAATGCAGGTGATTTGTTCAACAAGTTCATAGAAAAAGCGAAACAGGAAGTGTGTCAGGCTGCACGTCAAAAAATCACGGAAAAAATCAGCAGTAAAATTCCCACTCAGATTGATCCGTGGGGCGAACTTTCCCGTAAGTATCTGCCTCAAAACGTGCAGCAGTATCTGCCCGATTCGTCGGGTAAGAACGTTCAGATCAATGCTGGGGCAGACGGCGTGAACTCGAACGCGGGCAGCACTAACGAAAATTCTGCATTTCCGTTCCATTTGTAGGTGAATTCCGACCTGTTGCTGCGGCTAACGATATGTATTGTGAAGAGAGGTAGGTGATGGATTTTTACGACGAAGGTGATGACCTGAATGACGAGGTTGATCCTGAAGAGTTTCTGGAACTGGTTGCCGGGCAGCACGCGCTTTCAGCAGTGATGACCGCCGTGCTGGCGGCGCTCAATGACGAACAGCCAGCCGTATATGCGCGAGTGGTGAAGCATATACGCGGGCTTGCGGAGTCGTACCGTACCCAGCTCGGCGAGGTGGATGAAGAAGAAATCGTGGAGTATGCGCACAGGGTGGCCGACAGCATAGAAGGATATATTCTGGATAGCGGCGAAAACCACTGACGATTAACTGGTTTCCGCGCCAGTCTATAACGGCCTGTTATTCCTCAGTCGGTTTTATCATTCTGCCACATGGATGTTGATGGTTGCAGCCTCATTTGTCAGCGCTTCCCACGGACGCGCATACTGCACAATCAGTTTCCCGGTTCCTGCTTTCAACGCTTTAAAACGCAGCGTTGTGGTGCCGCCGCAGCCCACCATGCCTGCTTTGCAGTCCGGTGACTGCGCGTAGTCCATGCCCGTCAAGGCCACCTGTTCCGGCAACTGGCGCACAATCCAGTTATAGCCCGTGGTAGGGTTTGATGGCAGTTTCACCTCAAACTGCGCATTCACTTTAGCCGTGGCTTGCGCAGGCAGTTTGGTTTTTTCTGCTGCAAAAGAAGGGATGATAACCGCCATCAACAGCAGAGATAATCCCGTTTTTATCACATTCATTATTATACCTTTTGCTATTAGACATTGTTCTGATTGCGTAGCGATTTTATTCTTCGTCTTTTACGCGATATTTTTCCAGTTCTTCATCGGTCATATCCATAAAAAATACGGGTCTTCTTCCTGTGCCTGTCCATGAGTATGTGACCTGCTTGCCGTTGGGGTTAACGGTGTCATGACGATATTTTACCGGCAGCCGCGATTTACGGCGGCGCTCGGTCGTATCCTTGCGGGCAAGCGCAAGCCCACTTTTTCGGGTGAGTTCAGTAAACAACGCTTCCAGATCGGTTTTGGACAGTGCACTATTGCTCAGGATAGATTTAGCTTCATTCATTATCGCTGATTTTGCGTTTTGTTCTGCTGTCTTCTCTTTGATTAAATCATCGACAACCTCGTTAAACTTGCGTAAAATGTAATCCAGATCTGCAATGCTTTGTTCGCTAATTAGTCCTTTTAGTTTTGCCTTATGTCGCAGGATTGAAAGGAATTCTGATTTGGTTATATCCGCCATTGATTACTCCAGAAACGGGAATGATTTATGAACAAAAAAGAGAAAGGCAACGAAAAAGATAACCCTTTGACCAGTGCCTTGCTGGAAGCCAATAGCCGTAATATCCGGGATGTGCTTTCACGATACGGACTGAAAGCCAATCTTGTTCTGGGCGCGGCATTGTGCGTCTCTCTTGTCCTGAATACAACGATGTTTTCCTATATAATTAACACACCCAACAAATACTTTGCCACCAAAAACGGTTTTGTGTTGCCGGTGGTTCCCTCCAATGTGCCGGGCTACAGTGATACTGACGTGATGGAGTTTGCTTCAACCGTCATGAATAAGGCGTTACAACTTGATTTTGTGCATTATGAGCAAACGATGTCGTCGCAGAAACAGTATTTCACTACCACCGGATATGACAGTTTTTACAAAGCGCTGGAAAGCAGCGGGCAAAAAGACAATATCATTAACAACAAACTCAACATAAGAACGTCAATTTCGCCGGGTTCTCTGGTCACGGAAGGGCTGTTAAACGACCAAAAAACCTATGCGTGGCAGTTCAGATACCCGGTCATTATGCAGCGCGTGGGTCACTTTGATACCTACAAGGAAGAACGCTACGACCTGTTTGTGCAGGTTATCCGCGTCAGCACCGACAGTAATCCAAACGGCATAGCCATTGCAGCGGTGGTGCTCAAACCGGCGGAGGCGTAAAAATGCGCAACAAAAACAATGCACTGATACTGGCGCTGCTGGGCGGGTTGGGGTTGTCGGCAGCCAATGCCGAACAGCCTGATGCGCTGAAAGGGGTGAAAAGCGCAGTCAGTATGCAGCAAACCACACCCCAGCAGACGCCGCCACCGCAAAGCGTGGCGTCAACGGATACACCCGCAGGCCAGCCTGCGCCGACGACCGCATTACCCCCTGCACCGCCCCCACCCCCGACCGTCAGCATGACACCCGAAGAAATGGAGCCATTACCGGCACCACTGGCAGAAATGGCCGAACCCATTACCCCCGGACAGGTAAAGACGCTTAAGAAAAAAGTGGATGGACTGAGCCGGGCGACCCGCAGCCCGCTGGTGACGCCGGTGCCGCGCATCAGCAGCCAGACGGTCAGCCTGTCAGCCGGTGCCGCTATTCCGCAGGTGCGCGTCTTTCCCAACGTGACGACGACCATCACTTTCTCAGATATTACCGGTGCGCCGTGGGCGCTGGCCGCAGAGCCTGCCAATTCCAACGATGCACAAATGAACGTCCGCTATGTGGATGGTGCGCCGGTGGTCTATATCCAGCCGATCACGGATTACGTCGCCGGGAATGTGACGGTGTTTCTTAAAGGACTGCCGACGCCGATTATCATCAACGTGACCTCACAAAGCCCGGCGGACACCCGCAGTACGGTGCAGGTTGATTACCGCCTTGACCTGCGCATTCCGAAACGCAGCCCTGATACGCCGGTGCGTCGTGCCGTCGCCAGCGACAAAATCGGGCTGTACGACAAGGATTTACAGGCGTTTCTGGACGGTGTGCCGCCAGAAGAAGCGACGGTGGTTAAGCTACGCAATGCGCCATCATCCATGCGGGCGTGGATGATGGGCGACGAACTGGTGTTAAGAACCGATCTGGAACTGCGCGACGAATTTACCCGGACGCTTTCAGCTATAGACGGCACTCACGTCTACGTGTTGCCCGTCACGCCAGAACTGACGCTTTCAGAAATGGGTAAATCCCGCAGCGTATACGTCAATGTCAACTGACAAGGGGCAGCAGCATCATGGCAAGTGAAAAAACAGCCGACATTAAAAAGCTGGGGTTGATAGGCGGCGGTGTGCTGGCCGCCGTGCTGATCGCGGTGTATTTCATGACCTCCCGCAGCGAATCTCTGTCCACCGACCCCACTGCGGTGACGGCGCGGAACGTATCGGGCGAGAAGCCCACTGACGTCCTCGACCCTGAATATCGCAAACTGACTGAACTTTATAACCAGCAGCAGAGCGACCGGGCGCTGAATAACGGCACCAGTTTTGTTGGTATGGGTATGAATAACCAGAAAATACCCCAGCAGGGTAATACAGAACATCCTTTTGGCTGGCAGGGAAAGGAACAAACCCCGCCAGCAGGCAATGGCACTCAGACACCTCCCGCTGAATCCGAACAGGAAAAACGGCGAAATGACCGGCTGGCTAAGCTGCTGGAAAAAATTGAGGAAGCGAGAACACCCGCAAAAGAAATAAAAACCGGCACCGCGTTGTTTGCTTCCTCTGAGAAGGACGGGAATAAACAGAATCAGTGGGTTGCCAGTATTTTTAAAACCGGTGAAGCCAGCGGTCAGAACGGTGACGCTAAAGCACCGGCCACCCCGGCGGTGACACTAATCAAGGCGCTGTCCGCATTCCCCGGCGTGGTTGATTCAGCCACCAACTCGGACAGCCGTAAAATGAAACTGCTGGCGCATATCGCATCCGGTAAATATCAGGGCGCAAGGCTGTTTTCCACCGACATGTCGCTGGAAGGGGACGGCGTTGAGGTGAAATTTACCACGATGGAGTGGAACGGGGAGTTCTACAACGTCGAAGCCTATGCCGTGAACGCGGAAACACGGGAGTTTGCAGTTGCCAGCGAGGTCAATAACCGCTGGTTTTCGCGCATTCTGTTACCGGCTATCGCCAGTGGGATAGGTCAGACAGGGCAACTGTACCGGGATTCTAACTCACAGATGATCCTGACCCCCGGCGGTAATGAATATCGCACCACTGGCGATCCCAGCGGTAAAGCGATCACCGGCACGATAGCGGGCGGTATCGCAGAGCAGGCTGGTAAGGTGATGGCGGAAGACGCCAGCAAATTGCCGGTTAAACAGGTCACAGTGAACAAAGGAAAAGTGATCGGTATTCAGTTCATCAAAGCCGTCACTGATGCGGATAAAGTCACCCGTTAAGCGAGGACAAAACATGGCGAGCAACATTTTAGCAGGCGGTGAAGACGAAGGTATTAACGACACTGTGGTTGTCGGGGAGAACAGTGAAGCCGGTGCGGCCTCCCCGCAGGCAGCAGAGCGTCAAAAGGCCACGCAGGAGAGCAAACCCCAGCCGTCAGCCGGGGCAGCTAAACATGGTGCAGGGGGCATGAGCGGGCTACTGGCCGATAAAGGCCGCCTGATCACTTACGGCGCAATAGGTATTGTGGTGGTTTTGCTGGGTTTCTATCTTATGACGGACGATGCGCCACCTCAGCCAAAAAACACAGGCGGGTTCGCCTCCGGCGCACGCAGTGCTCCGCCTCCGGCCTCGTCGCCTGCCATTTCTTCCGAGGCGGTGAATCAGCTTTCCAGCGTGTTGCTCCAGCAGCGCAGCCAGATTGAAACGCTCACGCAGCAGGTTCAGCAGCTTGGGAACAGGGTTGCGCAGCAGCAAGGGCAGATCAGCCAGCTAGAGCAGCGGCTGGCGTTGTCTGCCGTGACAGCAACCTCACCTGCTGCGCCCGCTCAGCGCGGTTATCTGAACAGTACGCTGATTTCGAATATGAAAATTAACGATATTCAGCCGGATCTGGTCTGGGTGCGT
>NZ_MAYS01000091.1 GCF_001756855.1 Candidatus Erwinia dacicola
CACCGCTTGGCGACCGTCATCGAGACGGAGATCAGTAAACCGGGCAAACATCACAGCCAGTTCAGCCTCAACCGCACTGGCGATCAACCGCTGTGCGCCAGTACAGAGTAAATCGTGGAGTGGATCAGTGGGCTCAACTGGCTCCGGCAACATCTGTGGGGTAAGATTGGACATGGTGTATCATCTCTCTGTTGTGGGCCACCTTCCTCGAATCCCCATACACCACAAATGACCATAACTCCTCCCAGTCCGTTTCCTGACAAAATGTTATTTTCCTGTCACGATGTTGACAGCCCTTCCCGCCTAATCTGAGCCTGCAAATTTGATTCCTTGAGTCTGAATAGCTAGGCCGACACTCATCGGGAGATGAGTATAAAATTTATACTTATCAGTGCAATGCTACTCACGGCAATGGCCGGGGTGACCTCAGTCAATGCGGCTGATTACAAAAAAAATTCATTCACACTCGTTTATGACGGTGCCATTACTGAGAACGTCAAAGGCAAGGTCAACATTCACCACGTGAAATACGATCTGCATGGCATCCAGATTGCTGCGAATTTCTATACCCCTGCTAACTACGATGATCCCGCCCCAAAATACCCTGCTGTGGTGGTCGCACATCCTAATGGCGACGTGCAAGAACAAGTCGCCGGGTTGTATGCCCAGCGTCTCGCCGAGCAGGGCTACATCACGATTACTGCCGATGCGGCATATCAGGGCGCTAGCGGTGGGATGCCGCGCAGCTAAACCCGCTAATCGCATTGAGGATATCCACGGCATGGCTGACTACATCAGCCAGTATCCTAGTGTAGATACCGCATGCCTTGGTCTGCTTGGCATTTGCGGTGGCGGCGGTTATTCACTCGTTTCAGCCAAAACTGACAAGCGGTTCAAATCGATAGCGACCATCAGCATGTTTAATTCAGGCCTTATGCGCCGCAACGGTGTGCAGGATTCACAGCTGGATACTATCCAGCAGCGTCTTCAGTAGGCTTCTGATGCACGTGCTCAGGAAGTAGCCGGAGGAGAAGTGCTTTACTCCGGCGATGCCAACCTGACTGATGAACAGATTGCTAAATTACCTTTTGCCTTATATCGCCAGGGCTACAAGTACTATTGGAAAACTCACGCCCACCCGAATTCCACGTTTACATACACCACCAGCAGTCTGCTGGATTTGATGAGTTTTGACGTAACGGACCATATCAATTTAATCAATAAACCGCTGCTGATGATTGCCGGTACAAAAGCGGATACGCTCTATTATGACTGAAGATGCGTTCGCGAAAGCCACCGGTACGAAGGACAAAGAACTCTTTCTGATTGATGGTACTACCCATATCGAGACGTATTGGGTTCCTAAATACGTTGACCAAGCAATGCAAAAGTTAGACGTCTTCTTCAATAAGAAGATTTAATTAGCCTCCGACGCACGCCCCAGCCGTGCGGGCTGGGGTATGTCCATCAGCTGTAGCTATTTTCCACTTGCGTATTCATGCAATAGACCTAGATTAACTAAGTTGCGGTTAAAGATAATTACGCTGCTTAAATAGGCGCTATGAATGGAATTCATAGACCTAATCTGGAATCGGGGTAGAGTCTTGTTACCAACGGTGCAAAAGTTGGTCTTCCGCAACTTTGGTGGAAGAAAAACAATGAAACTGTAGTGGCACACTGATACTGGCCACCTGATCGGAAGGTGATATTCTCACCTTCCCAACACCACAGGTGACCCAATGGCTAAACATTTCACGCCGGAATTTAAGCTCGAAGCGGCGAAGTTAGTTGTCGACCACGGCTATACCTACGTTAAGGCCGCAGAGGCAGTTAACGTAAGCCATTCGGCTATCCCCCGTTGGGTGAATAAGCTGCGACTTGAGCGCCAGGGGAAAACGCCCGCCGGGCTTCCTCTGACGCCAGAACAGCTCGAGCTGCGTGAGGCGAGGAAGAAAATACAACGCCTTGAAATGGAGAACGAAATCCTAAAAAAGGCTACGGCGCTCTTAATGTCGGACGCACTCAACGGTTCACGGTAGTCGACAGGCTAAGAGCGAGGTATCCGGTCGCTGCGTTGTGCCAGACTTTTGACGTCCATCGCAGCAGCTACAGGCACTGGCCGGCTTCAGCGAATGAGCC
>NZ_MAYS01000092.1 GCF_001756855.1 Candidatus Erwinia dacicola
TTTGTTGCGTTTTGAGTGGATATGAGCATGATTTTACTCTCCTAACTTCTAAATTCCGTTGATTTTACACTATACAGAAACGATCACCACCCCACACCCGGCTGGACGTGGAAAGACCGCTGGTATCAGCGCTTTGGCTGGCGTCATCGTCGCGCCATTGAGCTGCTGCACCGCATTGGGATAAAATATCATAAAGATATTATGAGCAGCTTCCCGTATGAGCTGACCGACGGCGAGTGCCAGAAAGTGAAGAACGCTATCGCCCTAGCGAATCAGCCGCGCCTGCTAATTGCCGATGAGCCCAGCTACCCCCCTACCTGAAGGGGGCAGGCACGCCTGACTAGGGGCGAGGCATGCCTCGCCCCTATGACTGTCTCGCCCCCACTACCACCCCGCTTATGCCATCCAGCTATTTCATAGCACCGAACATTATTTCTTTCGCTTTACCACTTACGCCAAGATACCCATGCCGTAATTGAAAAGGAATGATCATGGAACAGCGTCGCTTTACCGGTAACAACCACTGGTATCATGAAACCCAGACCAGCTTGTCCGAGCAGCGCGCGCCGTTGGTACCCGAAGCTGCCACCATTGAGGACAGTTTCCTGCTTGATCTGGCGCAGCAGGTCAAGGGCGATCTGATCCCTACTTTGCAGCAGGTGCAGCCCGCACTGCTGGCCTCACGCGATCTCTATCAGATCCTGTTTCCAGACGAATTAACCACCAGCCTGACCCACACGCTCACGCTGTATGATCGCCTAAGCAGCGCGCTGACGGTGGCGCAGGTGACCGGCGTTCAGCGCCTGTGCAATCATTATGCGGTGCTGCTTAACCCGCTGCCTGGGCCGGATTCATCACGCGAGAGCAATCGCCGCCTGACGCAAATCACCGAGTATGCACGCCAGCTTGCCAGTCAACCAACATTGATTGACGCCGCTGCCGTACAGCATCTGGATGATGTAGGGCTCAGCGCGCCGGATATTGTCACGCTCAGCCAGATTATTGGCTTTGTCAGCTACCAGGCGCGCGTGGTGGCCGGTATTCATGCTCTGCTGGCGTTGCCAGTGCGCTGGATGCCAAGCGTAAGGGTGCCCGCAGACGCTGACCCCGAAGTGTTCAGCGTAGCTGCCGAGTGGCAGCCCAGCCTGCCGCCACTTGAGATGCGTTACGCCGCGACTGATCAGCTGGAAGCCCTAACCTTCTGTCAGCCGATAGCTGAGCTAGAAGCCGGTGCTTGGCTGTTCGCGCACGACGGCAAAACGCTGTACGGCTGGGCGAGCCTGTTGCAGGCGCTGTCTGAGATCCGTCATTCACCGCAGGTTACGCTGGCGGCGGCAGTGACCGCACGGATTAACGGCAGTGCTGCCTGCTTTGACCGCTTAGCACTGGGCGAATTGCGTGAAGCATTGCAGGTGAGTATTGAACAGGCACTGGCGCTGGCTCATCCGCAGCAGCAGGCAGTAATCCAGCTGGCAGCCCGGCTGACGCGCTCGCCCGACCGGGTCAACTTGGCGCACGTGCAACCGCTGAAAGAGGCCGGGCTGAGTACGGCAGAAGTGTTTGCGATAATCCTTGGAGTGGCTAACGCCAGCTTGGGCAACCGCCTGATGCAGGGCTTGGGCAGCACGGCAGGGCGCGTTAATTCAGCCCATCAGCCAGCGCCGTACTTCATCGAAGAAATGCTGTGCCAGCGGAGTGGAGTGGCCAAACTCGGCGATCACCACCGTAGTGTAGTGGCACACTGATACTGGCCACCTGATTGGAAGGTGATATTCTCACCTTCCCAACACCACAGGTGACCCAATGGCTAAACATTTCACGCCGGAATTTAAGCTCGAAGCGGCGAAGTTAGTTGTCGACCACGGCTATACCTACGTTAAGGCCGCAGAGGCAGTTAACGTAAGCCATTCGGCTATCCCCCGTTGGGTGAATAAGCTGCGACTTGAGCGCCAGGGGAAAACGCCCGCCGGGCTTCCTCTGACGCCAGAACAGCTCGAGCTGCGTGAGGCGAGGAAGAAAATACAACGCCTTGAAATGGAGAACGAAATCCTAAAAAAGGCTACGGCGCTCTTAATGTCGGACGCACTCAACGGTTCACGGTAGTCGACAGGCTGAGAGCGAGGTATCCGGTCGCTGCGTTGTGCCAGACTTTTGACGTCCATCGTGTCA
>NZ_MAYS01000093.1 GCF_001756855.1 Candidatus Erwinia dacicola
TACAGATAAGCCCAGCGTCCGTTGACCTTCACGTAGGTTTCATCGAGATGCCATGAGCCAAAACCGGAAGGTTGACGCCAGTACCAGCGCCGCCGCTTTTCCATTTCAGGTGCAGAACGCTGAACCCATCGATAAATCGTGGTGTGATCGACATTTACCCCTCGCTCAGCCAGCATCTCCTGCAGCTCACGATAACTGATGCCATATTTGCAGTACCAGCGGACGGCCCACAGGATAATATGACACTCAAAATGTCGACCTTTAAATGGGTTCATGTGCTGCTCCTTCAACTAAACAGTGGCATCAAGTTTACCATCGCCAGATCTTTGCAACAGTGCCGTTCTGACAGCCTTTCTGGTTCGCAAACTCATGGAATATCTTGCCCAATTCATGCCGCAGCGCACCATATAACCGCTGCTTCCAGCGTTTGGGGATATAAACCACGTGATATTTACAGTCCCATTCTGTATGGCTTAAGCTCTGGTAGTCTTTCATCACGAATCCTCATCTCTTGGCGGAGATTTCAGATTCGCGCGACTGACTTAAAGGTCAAACCTTTCGGAGTCCCTCGGCTTTGTCGGGGGTTTACCGGATTTATTTAATTACGGACAGGCTCCGAACCGGCAATGATAGCAAAAATTGCCGGGATCAGAAGCATCTAGGTGATTTTAGCATTGAGTGTATCAAACCTGTTATTCGTTCGTGTTTCCAAAGCGGCTAACTCTTGTATGAACTCTGCGCGGACACCTTGCACCTCTGTTCTGACGCTCTCAATATCGGCTTTGGTCGCAAAGCTTCCAGAGCGCGTGGTGACTATAGCCAGATCAATCTTAATCTACTGGGTATCCTGTTCCAGATGTTCAACTCGATCGCACAAACATTTCAACCAACCGAAAGACGCAATCCTTGCATCTTTAGCTATCAGATTGTTGGTGAATATGTGCGATTACGCTCAATCAGGGCCGCAGCCCCGATTCTTTACTGATGCTCAGCTTAGCTAGTCAGGTCGTGCAGCCCCATTGCCTGCTTCAACAGGCGTGGCTTAACGCCGGGAAGAGTGTCTGCCAGCGCCAAGCAAACATCGCGCAGCAGTTTCTTCGCAGGATGATTACCGTCAAACAGCTCGCGGAAACCCTGCATGCTGGCGAGCATCACCGCCGCACTATGCTTGCGGCTGCGCTCGTAGCGACGCAGATAAAGATGCTGGCCGATATCTTTGCCCTGCTGCTGCAGGCGCCTGACCTGGCCCATCAGCTCGGCGGCATCCATAAAGCCAAGGTTAACCCCCTGTCCTGCCAGGGGATGAATGGTGTGGGCCGCATCGCCAACCAGCGCCAGACGGTGAGCCGCGAAGTTGCGCGCGTATCGCCCCATCAGCGGGAAGGATTGACGCTCGCTTTCAACTTCACACAGGCCAAGACGCAGGTCGAACGCGACCGACAGCTGCTGGTTAAACACCGCCGCAGGTATCTCTTTCAGGCACAATGCTTCCTGCGGTGATAATGACCAGACAATTGAGCTCAGATGCGGGTCGCTGAGTGGCAGGAAGGCCAGAATGCCGTCACCGTGAAACACCTGACGCACCACCGCGTCATGCGGCTTCTCGCTACGGATGTTGGCAACCAGCGCATGATGCTGATAGTCCCAGAAAGTCAGCGGGATATCGGCTTTATTACGCAGCCAGGAGTTGGCACCATCCGCCGCGACCAGCAGACGAGCGGTCATCATGCTGCCATCCTGCAAGGTAACGAACGCTTCGTTGTCACCAAACGCGACTTGCTGTAACTGCGCCGGGGCGATCAGATTAATATCGTTGAGGCTTTCCGCATGTTGCCATAATGCTTGGTGGATCACCCGGTTTTCGATAATATGCCCGAGGTGCGCCAGCCCCAGCCCCTGCTGCTCATCGTCAAACGCGATATGGCCGAAGCTGTCGCGGTCCCAGACTTCCATACCGTGATAGGCACTGGCGCGAGCGGCGAGAATGGTGCTCCAGACGCCAAGATGCTGCAGCAGGCGTTCACTGGAGGCGTTGATTGCCGAGACGCGCAACCCAGGGGCTGCATCTGCCTCAACTGCTGTGGGCACTTCACGCTCCAGCACGGCCACGCGCAGCCCGCTGCCCTGTAAGCCACAGGCCACGGCCAGCCCGACTATACCGCCACCAGCGATGATTACATTATAGGTTTGCATTACTACTTTCTCCTCAACGCTTAATCCAGCCCAACGTGCGCTCGGCCAGCAAATTACGTAACAGCGGCAGATGATCCATCGCCAGCAGTCCCAGATTGCGCCCAATAACCAGCGGCGTATAGCGGTTTGCAAACAGTCGGACCAGCCCATCGGTAATGCCGATAGTGGCCTGCGCGTCCGGCTGACGGCGCTGCTGATAGTGTTGCAGGGTGGCGAATGCGCCCTGCCCGGCGCGCCATGCCGCCGCCAGCGTTTCCGCCAGCGACATCACGTCACGAATACCGATGTTAAAGCCCTGCCCGGCGATGGGGTGCAGGGTCTGTGCCGCATTGCCGACCAGCGCAAGACGATGACCAACATGCTGTGCAGCGGTTTGCAGCTGCAGCGGATAGCTATGGCGCTGGCCGACATGGGTAATGCGCCCCAGCCGCCAGCCAAATGTACGCTGCAACTCCGCAATAAAACGCCTGTCTTCCCAGCCGTCCACAGCGGATTTTTGCGCGAGCGGATGGCACCACACCAGCGAACTGCGCCCGTCTGACATCGGCAACAGCGCCAGCGGGCCATGTTCAGTAAAGCGCTCAAACGCCCGCCCCTGATGCGGTAGTTGAGTTGAAATATTGGCAATCACCGCGACCTGCTGATAATCCGTCCGTTGCCAGCTCATGCCACAGGCGGTTGCCACCTGCGAATGCGAACCGTCAGCGGCCACCAGCAGCTCGCCGCTGAGCGTCTCCCCACTGGCGAGCGTCACGCTGACGCTATCCTGGGCACGCGTCACCTGCGCCACTTTATCCGGGCAGCGCAGCGTGATCCCTGGCACCTGCTTCAGACGGTTGAACAGCCGCTGCCCGACCTCGTGCAGCTCAACCACCTGACCCAGTGCGGAAACGCCGTAGTCGGCGGCGCTGAGTGAAACAAAGTTGGCGTGGCCGCGATCGCTGACGTGAACGTCGGTGATTGCCGTGGTGCAGGAGGCCAGCAGCGGCCAGAGATCAATCGCGGCAAGCTGCTGACAGGTGCCTTCCGCCAAGGCAATAGCACGCCCGTCGTAGCCAGGATGCTCCCGGCTGGCAGGTTCTGTGGCTTCCACCAAGGTGACCGTCAGTTTTCCCTGAGTTAGATGGGAAATGGCTAACGCCAGCGTGGCTCCCGTCATCCCGCCACCTGCGATAATTATGCTCATGAACGCTTCGCTGCCGCCATTAGTGCTTCAATCTTATCCGCATCTTTCACTACCGTGTCGGTCAGGTTTTCATTGCCGTCTGCGGTGATAATAATGTCATCTTCAATTCGGATACCGATACCGCGATACTCAACGGGTACGTCCGCGTTCGGGGCGATATAGAGCCCCGGTTCGATGGTCAACACCATGCCCGCTTCAAGGACGCGGTCACGGTCAACACCGTAGTGACCGACATCGTGCACATCCAGCCCCAGCCAGTGGCTCAGACCATGCATAAAGAACTGGCGATGGGCATTTTCTGCAATCAGGGTATCGACATCGCCCTGCATCACGCTCAGTTCTACTAGGCCGCTCACCATAATCTTTACCACTTCCGCCGTCACTTCACGGATGCTAGTGCCGGGACGATACAGTTCCAGCGCCTTATTCAGCGAGGCCAGCACAATGTCGTAAATGGCGCGCTGCGGTGCACTGAATTTGCCGCCGACTGGGAAAGTGCGGGTGATATCGCTGGCATAGCCGTTGAGCTCACAGCCCGCGTCGATTAGCACCAGCTGATCGTCGCGCATCTGGCTCTCATTTTCGGTGTAGTGCAGAATGCAGCCGTTCTCCCCAGCACCTACGATGGTGTTGTAAGAGGGGTAACGGGCACCGTGGCGGTTAAATTCGTGATGAATCTCCCCCTCCAGCTGATACTCATACATTCCCGGACGCGATTTCTGCATGGCTCGGGTATGAGCCAGCGCGCTTATGCGGCCCACTTCACGTAGCACCGCCTGCTCTTCCGCTGACTTAATCAAGCGCATCTCATGCACCCACGGGTGCCAGTCGGTCAGCGTGGCCGGGGCAGAGAGATTCTGACGCGAGCCACGGCGCAGGGTGTCCAGCGCGCTGAACACGATGCTGTCAGCCCCGGAATACTGGCCCTGCGCGTGATACACCACGTCCAGCCCGTTAAGCAGCTGGTGCAGTTGCTCGCCGATATTGTCCCACGGCAGCGCACGATCCACCGCCAGAACCGTAGGCGCAGCATCCTGCCCCAGACGGCGACCAAACCAGATTTCAGCCGTGAGATCGCGCACGCGGTTAAACAGCACGCTGTGATTATGATTCTCATCGCTTTTGATCAGCACCAGCACCGCTTCCGGTTCATTAAACCCGGTGAAGTACCAGAAATCGCTATTCTGCCGGTATGGATACTTGCTGTCGTTGCTGCGAGTTGCTTCCGGGGCGGCAAAAATCAATGCCGCACTGGCTGGGTCCATTTTTGCTAACAGCGCCTGGCGGCGGCGCAAAAACTCTTGCTGGGTCATACGATCTCCTGAATAATGTTCCATTAAACCGCTTAGTAGCGACAGTTTAGTGCAGCGTTGGCTTTTTCATTATCATAATTGGTCGGCACGACACGGGTGAAGGTGTCGTGGCACAGCAGGGCCGCTACGCGCACATATTCGATCACCTCTTCCAGCGACTGCTCCAGCTCATCTTCATCTTTGTCATAGCCTAGCTGGGCAATGGTATGTAGATCGTCGATGGCTTCGCCGGTCTCCCCTCTCACTTTATCGAGCTTCGGCTGCGTGATGCCAAGACCGGGCAGGAAGTGATTCCAGCCCACCAGCTCATCGGCGCGATCAAACACGGTGATATCATCGTCCTCTGGCAGGTAAAGCTGGAACAGGAAGCCTTCATCTTCCAGCGAGTTGCTGGTCGCTTCGTGTAGCTGCTGCAAAGGCTGTGACAGCGTTTGTGAAAACTCCATCCCCTCGTTAGTCAGGTCGTGTACCAGCGATTGCCAGCTACTGTCCTAGTTGCCGCCACAGATCAATCCGCTGATCAGTTCGTGCATTTCGGCAGGGATCATTCCGACTCCCTGCTGCGTCAGTACTGAAGCTAGCTGGTCATAGCTCGGCATTGTGTTGGTTAGTGACATACGTTTTGGTCGTCGTTGGCGAGTTTAGTTCGTGATATGCTACCACTAGGTGCCTTAACGATTCCAGAAAGGGGTTGTTTCTTATATTAGGGGTAGTTACAGTGGTGCCCCTCCCAAGCCATTGAGTGGTAAGGGTGATTGCGGGCGCAGTAATCAGTCAGGAAGGTGGCATGTCTGCACAACCGGTAGATATTCAAATTTTTGGCCGTTCATTACGAGTAAATTGTCCGCCGGAACAGCAAGATGCGCTGAACCTGGCCGTCGAGGACCTCAATCAACGGTTGCAAGACTTAAAAGTTCGCACTAGAGTCACAAATACTGAGCAGCTGGTTTTCATCGCCGCACTCAATATTTGCCATGAACTGGCGCAGGAAAAAGTCAAGACTCGTGACTATGCGTCCAACATGGAGCAGCGTATTCGCATGCTGCAGCAGACCATTGAACAGGCATTGCTTGAGCAGGATCGCATAACTGAACGTACTGGTTCGAAGTTTGGATAACACTTCAACGTTAGCTATCATAGAGTGACGGTGAAGTAAAAAATTCTCTGAGATGTTTGCAAGCGGGTCCGCCCCTTGGGCCGATAATTAATACCAAAAAGAGTGTGACGCTCTGTAACCTGTGCGCAAGTTCGGTCCGTCCGAGAAGCCTGATGGTTACGACGGCATACTCACCTTGAACCATGGGTTCAAGGGTTACAGCCTGCGGCGGCATCTCGGAGATCCACATTTTTCAGCTCTCCCCTTCTTTTTGGCATTTACACTCCTAGCCTTATCCGGCAATCTGAAAACACCATCCGCATATGGAGTTGCCAGAACATGAGCCTTAATCTTCCCGACCGTCAGGATATCCGCATCCACGTCCGACACCGGTGGCGCGAACTCAGTGATGAGCAGCAGCAGCTTGCCGCCGCGCAGGTCACCGAACACGCGCTCAATTTTGCCCCGCTGCAGCAGGCAAAAAACATTGCGCTGTTTCTGTCGGTAGATGCTGAACTCAATACCCGCCCGTTAATCGCCAAACTTTGGCAGCGCAAACAGCAGGTCTATCTGCCCGTGCTGCATCCGTTTTCTGCGGGCCAGCTGCTTTTTCTGCTCTACAACGAGCATACTGATTTGAAGATTAACCGCCTGCGCATCCCGGAGCCACCGCTGAATATCCGTCGTCTGCTGCCGTTAAGCGAGCTAGATGTATTGATGGTGCCGCTGGTGGCGTTTGATGCCGAAGGGCAACGTCTGGGAATGGGTGGCGGATTTTACGACCGCACCTTGCAGAACTGGCAGCAGCATGGTTTTTTGCCCGTAGGGCTGGCGCATGACTGTCAGCAGGTCGATAAGCTGCCGGTGGCAAAGTGGGATATCCCGTTACCGGCGCTGATTACGCCGTCGAAGATCTGGCAGTGGTGATTATTGATAGGGGCGAGGCATGCCTCGCCCTAGGTCAGGCCGCCTTTTAATAAAGCAGACGGGCGCGAATGGTGCCCGGAATCGTCTTCATCAGCTGCAGCGCTTTATCAGCCTCATCCTGCGACGCATCAACATCAATCACCACATAACCCATCTGCGGTGTGGTCTGCAGATACTGGGCTGAGATGTTGATGTCCTGATCGGCAAAAATCAGGTTGATAGCCGTCAGCACGCCTGGACAGTTTTCGTGAATGTGCATCAGACGGCTGGCATTGGCACCGTGCATCGGCAGCGAGGCTTCCGGAAAGTTAACCGCTGACAGCGTTGAACCGTTATCAGAGTATTTCGCCAGTTTGCCCGCCACTTCAATACCGATATTTTCCTGCGCTTCCTGAGTTGAACCCCCAATGTGCGGGGTCAGGATCACGTTATCAAACTCGCACAGCGGTGACAGGAAGGGATCGCTGTTGGTAGCCGGCTCTTCCGGGAACACGTCAATCGCCGTGCCTGCCAGATGCTTGCTTGCCAGCACTTCGCACAGCGCAGGGATATCGACCACGGTGCCGCGTGAAGCGTTAATCAGCAGCGCACCCGGCTTCATCAGCGCCAGCTCTTCCGCACCCATCATATTCTGCGTCGACTGCGTTTCCGGCACGTGCAGGCTCACCACGTCGCTCATATTCAGCAAGTCGGAGAGATGCTGCACCTGGGTCGCATTGCCCAGTGGCAGTTTGTTTTCGATATCGTAGAAGAAGACGTGCATACCGAGGCTTTCCGCCAGCACGCCCAGCTGCATACCGATATGTCCATAGCCAATGATACCGAGCTTTTTACCGCGCGCTTCAAACGAACCTACCGCCAGCTTGTGCCAGACGCCACGGTGCGCTTTGGCATTAGCCGCAGGCACGCCGCGCAGCATCAGCAGCAGTTCGCCGATAACCAGTTCGGCTACGGATCGGGTATTGGAGAAAGGTGCGTTAAACACCGGAATACCGCGGACAGCAGCAGAGTGCAGATCAACTTGGTTGGTCCCGATGCAGAAGCAGCCGACGGCAACCAGCTTTTCGGCCACCGCAAAGATCTCTTCGGTGAGGTTGGTGCGCGAGCGAATCCCGATGAAGTGTGCATCGCGGATGGATTCTTTCAGCGCTTCGCTGTCCAATGTGCCTTTATGAAATTCAATGTTGGTGTAACCAGCAGAGCGCAGGTTATCAATGGCGCTCTGATGCACGCCTTCCACCAGCAGGAATTTAATCTTGTCTTTCTCCAGTGATACTTTTGCCATTTCCCGACCCTATTTAGCAGACTTCAATTATGGCTGATATGAGCCAGCCTTCTGTCAAGATAACAAAATTTACGCTTGCGGCAATACAAACGATTGCCTGACGCTCAGCACGGCGAGGCTCTAAGCCAGAACAAAGCGATAGAAAATCATCGTGCAATGCGCACGACCAAGAGGATAGTGCGGCAGGCAGGCACAATGTGCCATAAGTCACCAAATTTAGCTTGCAAAAGAAAAGATGTTTTTTGGCAAAAAAATATCCGGCGCCGCGTGGGCACCGGACAGATCATTTTTTGATGGTCTTTACGCCATCTGGCGTACCAATCAGTGCCACGTCGGCACAGCGCGCGGCAAACAGCCCAACGGTGACCACGCCTGGCAGCGCATTGATGGCGGCTTCCAGCTTAATCGGTTCCATAATTTTGAGATTATGCACGTCGAGAATAATGTTGCCGTTGTCGGTCACCACGTTCTGACGGTACTCCGGCAGCCAACCGAGCTTAACCAGTTCACGCGACACATAGGCACGCGCCATTGGAATCACCTCAACCGGAAGCGGAAAATTACCCAGCACATCAACCTGCTTGGAGGCATCCGCAATGCAGATGAAGCGATCGGCCACCGCAGCGATAATCTTCTCACGCGTCAGCGCCGCACCACCGCCTTTGATCATCTCCATCTGGCGGTTGATCTCATCGGCACCATCAACATACACAGCCAGCTGGTCGACTTCGTTAAGGTCAAAAACGGGAATGCGGTACTCTTTCAGCTTAGCGGTGGAAGCTTCAGAGCTGGAAACAGCCCCTTCGATCTGATGCTTAATCGAGGCCAGCGCATCAATAAAGTGTGCAGCGGTCGAGCCAGTGCCCACACCAACAATCGTGCACGGCGTGACGTAATCAAGCGCTGCCCAGCCAACGGCTTTTTTCAGTTCATCCTGCGTCATGGTATGTTTAAAACCTGTGCTGCATTGTATGCGTGTAGTATAAAACAAGGCTGCAAAAAAAACCGCTATGCGCGGCATTTGATTGGCAGGATTGGAATACAGCCCAATTCATAAAATGAGGTTAGCACGGCGCAAAATGCGTAAAATATGGCATAGTGCAATTTTCACACCTGAAAGAGAGTAGAACGACTGATGAAACGCCCGGATTATCGAACGCTTCAGGCGCTGGATGCAGTGATTCGTGAGCGCGGCTTTGAACGTGCAGCACAAAAGCTCTGTATTACCCAGTCTGCGGTTTCCCAGCGCATTAAACAGCTGGAGAATATGTTCGGACAGCCGCTGCTGGTGCGCACCGTACCACCGCGTCCGACAGAACAGGGGCAGAAACTGCTGGCGCTGCTGCACCAAGTTGAGCTGCTGGAAGAGGAGTGGCTCGGCGATGATAACGGCGACACCACTCCCCTGCTTCTGTCGCTGGCGGTCAACGCCGACAGCCTAGCAACTTGGCTGTTACCAGCGCTGAAAACCGTACTAACGGATTCGCCGGTGCGTTTGAACATCCAGGTGGAAGATGAGACGCGCACCCAGGAACGCCTGCGTCGCGGTGAAGTGGTCGGCGCAATCAGTATTCAGTCGCAGCCGTTACCGAGCTGTCTGGTTGATCAGCTGGGCGCGCTGGACTATCTATTCGTTGGCTCGAAAGAGTTTGCCGCCCACTACTTCCCGAATGGCGTTACGCGCTCCGCGCTGCTGAAAGCCCCGGCGGTCGCCTTCGACCATCTGGACGATATGCATCAGGCATTTTTACAGCAAAACTTTGACCTGTTGCCGGGCAGCGTACCGTGCCATATCGTTAACTCATCAGAAGCCTTTGTGCAGTTGGCGCGCCAGGGAACAACCTGCTGTATGATCCCACATCTGCAGATTGAGCGTGAACTGGCGGAAGGTGAACTGATTGATTTGACGCAGGGGCTGTTACAGCGCCGCATGCTGTACTGGCACCGCTTTGAGCCGGAGAGCCGGCTGATGCGTAAAGTGACCGATGCACTGCTGGTGCACAGCCATCGCGTGCTGCGTCAGAATACGGAATAACCGCATGCTAGGCATTTGTAAGGGCCGTTCTTCTTTTCCGATCGGCCAGTGCAGGATTAATAAGGGTTACGCTGCAGTTCAAACACCACATCAACTTGGTCGTCGAAGTGAATGCTCTGTTGCTCGTAGGTCTGCGCGGCAGACGTCATCGGAGCGGCATCTGCGGTTTCATACATGCGCGCCATCGGCATTGGCTGGTAGTTCGCCACGTGGTAACGGATGCTGTAAACTGGGCCAAGCTTGGTATTAAAGTCCTGCGCCAGTTTGCCTGCCTGCTTTGTGGCATCTTCAATCGCTGCTTTACGCGCTTTCGCTTTATACTCTTCAGGGTTGGCAACGCCCAGCTCCACTGAACGGATCTTATTTAGGCCCATCTTCAGAGCGCCATCCAGAAGATCGTTAAGCTTATTGAGCTTGCGCAGCGTTACCTGCACCTGACGCACCGCGCTGTAGCCTTTCAGAACCGATTTACCATCTTTAGCGTAGTCATATTCAGGTTGGATCCGCAGGTTGGCGGCGTTGATATCTTTCTTCTCAATACCGTTTTTATTGAGGAAGTCGAAATACTGCTGGACGAGGTTATCCGCCTGTTTCTTCGCTTCGCCCTCATCCTTCGCGGAAACATTCACTTCGATAGCCAGCGTGGCAATATCCGGTGTGGCATCGACGCTGGACTGCCCGGACGTCACCACATGCGGGCCACTTGGCAACTCGTCTGCCTGCGCAGTTAATGGCAGCATACCCAATCCAATCATTGCGGCTAGGGCCAGTTTAGTCAGCTTCACTGCTTCCTCCATGGGTATTTCATCGGCTTCATATAAGCAGCTGCCGCATAAAAGCTGAGTTATTGTCAAATCTGGTGTATGGAGCCATCAGGCAACGTTCCGGTCTGATGCTTCCTCTTCCACCTGTTCGCCGTCTTTGAACGGCAGGTTGTTGACCACCAGAGTCAACAGCTCGAAACCCTTAAGTCGATTCCAGTTCTTTTGTGCTGACTGGAGCAGCTTGAATACCATCGCCAGCGTCGTCGCCCTCGAGCCGCCGTTCTTCGCCCGCTTGCTCCGCAGCCTGACAGTCGCAAACGCTGAC
>NZ_MAYS01000094.1 GCF_001756855.1 Candidatus Erwinia dacicola
ATGCATCCTGCGTTTGCCGGCAGCCTTGCGGCGGCTGGTGCTGAGCTTCTGCGCTACCGCAGGCTGGTAGCCATCTACAGAGCGATTACGGCGCAGTTCCCGCGAGACTGTTGACTTACAGACGCCTAACCGGCGACCAATCTCGGCCTGACTAACTTTGTCTTCACACAACAGAGCTATCTGGTATCGTAATCCTTCGGTTCACTGCTGATATTTCATAGTTACTCGCTCATCTTTAGTCGGAAGAGCAGGATAGCTTATCGGTAGCTAACCGTCCCTCCATCTACATGACCGAGCGTTGCACTTATTATCTAAATTCGCGTTGTTCCTGCTGAGTAATGGCAAAATGGCGCAAGACGAACCGCAGCCGCAGATGCTGTTCCACTGCGGCTAAACTTCATAACAAAACTAACGACGAGCGCAGGATCGGCACTATAATGACCGACTTACTGACCGTACTGATGGATAGTCATGAAATACCACGACTTACGCGACTTCCTTTCTCTGCTTGAACAACGTGGGGAATTAAAACGCATCAAACACGAGATCGATCCCGATCTGGAAATGACCGAAATAGCCGACCGCACGCTGCGTGCCAGCGGCCCAGCGCTGCTGTTCGAAAACCCCAAAGGTTACGACATGCCAGTGCTGTGCAATCTGTTTGGTACCCCGGATCGCGTGGCGATGGGCATGGGCCAGGAAGATGTTAAGGCGCTGCGTGATGTTGGCCGCCTGCTGGCATTTCTAAAAGAGCCGGAGCCGCCGCGCGGTTTTAGTGACTTCTTCGACAAAATGCCGCAGTGGAAACAGGTGCTTAACATGCCGACCAAACGGCTGCGTCATGCGCCGTGTCAGGAGCAAATCTTCGAAGGGGATGAGGTGGATCTGAACCGCATTCCAGTGATGAAATGCTGGCGGGATGATGCGGCCCCGCTGGTCACCTGGGGGCTGACGGTCACCCGTGGGCCACTTAAAAAGCGGCAGAACCTCGGTATTTATCGCCAGCAGGTGATTGGCAAAAACAAACTGATTATGCGCTGGCTGTCACACCGTGGCGGCGCGCTGGACTTCCAGGAGTGGTGCCAGCAGCATCCGGGCGAACGCTTCCCTGTTTCGGTGGCATTAGGCGCTGACCCGGCCACTATTCTGGCGGCCGTCACACCGGTGCCGGATACCCTTTCGGAATATGCCTTTGCTGGCCTGCTGCGCGGGACCAAAACCGAAGTGGTGAAATGCGTTTCTAACGATCTCGAAGTTCACGCTAGAGCTGAAATCGTGCTGGAAGGCTACATCGAGCCGGGCGAAATGGCACCGGAAGGGCCATACGGTGACCACACAGGTTACTATAATGAAGTCGACAGCTTCCCAGTATTCACCATTACACATATCACGCAGCGCCGCGATGCTATTTATCATTCGACCTATACCGGACGTCCGCCGGATGAACCTTCGGTGCTGGGCGTGGCGTTAAATGAAGTGTTTGTGCCGATCCTGCAAAAGCAGTTCCCGGAAATTGTGGATTTCTACCTGCCGCCAGAGGGCTGCTCTTATCGCTTGGCCGTAGTGACGATCAAGAAACAGTATGCCGGGCATGCCAAATGCGTCATGATGGGCGTCTGGTCTTTCCTGCGGCAGTTTATGTACACAAAATTTGTTATTGTTTGCGATGACGACGTTAATGCGCGGGACTGGAACGATGTGATCTGGGCCATCACTACGCGCATGGATCCGGCTCGTGATACGGTACTGATCAAAAACACGCCGATCGATTATCTCGATTTTGCCTCACCAGTTTCCGGCCTAGGGTCAAAAATGGGGATGGATGCGACCAACAAATGGCTTGGCGAAACGCAGCGCGAGTGGGGCACGCCGATCCGTAAGGACCCGGCGGTGACTGCTCGCATTGATGCAATTTGGGATAAGTTAGGCATCTTGAGTGACACGCCAGCGCGTTGAAGTGCTGGCGGTCAAATGGTAATGACGACCCGACAGAGAGAACGCATGACAATCTTAAACTGTAAAGTGACCTCAGTAGAGGCGATTACCGATACCGTGTACCGTGTACGACTGATCCCGGAGGCAGATTTCAACTTCCGTGCCGGACAGTATCTGATGGTCGTAATGGACGAAGATGATAAGCGTCCGTTCTCGCTGGTTTCTACGCCGATGGAAAAAGATATTATCGAACTGCATATCGGTGCTTCCGAGCTGAACCTGTATGCGATGGCAGTCATGGAGCGCATTCAGCAACAGCGTCAGATCATCGTAGATATTCCTCACGGTGATGCGTGGCTGCGTGAGGAGGGCGATCGCCCCCTAGTGCTGATTGCAGGCGGTACTGGTTTCTCCTATGCGCGTTCTATTCTGCTGACCGCACTGTCGCAGCAGCTAGATCGCGATATCGCCATTTACTGGGGCGGGCGTGAGCTGAAGCACCTGTACGATTTGGATGAACTGAACGCGTTGGCGGTTAAGCACCCGAATTTGCAGGTTATCCCGGTTGTTGAGCAGCCGGAAGAGGGCTTCACTGGCCGCAACGGCACTGTGCTGACTGCCGTAATGCAGGATTACACCAGCCTTGCCGGGCACGATATCTATATTGCCGGCAGCTTTGAAATGGCGAAAATTGCCCGTGAGCGTTTCTGTGCCGAGCGTGGCGCACAGGAAGCGCGCATATTTTGCGATGCCTTTGCCTTTATCTGACAGTTCAGGGGGCTGCAATGCCGCCCCGAGTTATTGTCAGATCTGGTGTATCCATCAGGCAACGTTCCGGTCTGATGCTTCCTTTTCCACCTGTTTGCCGTCTTTGAACGGCAGGTTGTTGACCACCAGAGTCAACAGCTCGAAACCCTTAAGTCGATTCTAGTTCTTTTGTGCTGACTTGAGCAGCTTGAATACCATCGCCAGCGTCGTCGCCCTCGAGCCGCCGTTCTTCGTCCGCTTGCTCAACAGCCTGACAG
>NZ_MAYS01000095.1 GCF_001756855.1 Candidatus Erwinia dacicola
GCGGGCGCTGGCATTGCTGAAGCGGGAAGGTAAATGTCCGCAGCATGTGCATCACCGGCAGATACAGTACCGGAATAATATAATTGAGTGCGATCATGGCAAACTGAAACGGATAATCAACGCCACGCTGGGCTTCAAATCAATGAAGACGGCTTACGCCACAATCAAAGGCATTGAAGTGATGCGGGCGCTACAAAAAGGTCAGGCAGAATCATTTTATTTGGGGCATCCCCTAGGCGAGATGCGTCTGGTGAGCAGTCTTTGAAAGATAAGACCTTTCAATAACACGAAAGGCTAACTCATCAATAACTTTGCAACAGTGCCGTTCGTTCTGACATTCATGTTTGGGCGCTCTCAGAAGAGGCGATTCAATCTCCTAACCATGAACAGCTACAGTAGCATTTCATTCGGCTGGCGTTGGAGCTAGAAAAACATTTGGGTTCACCATCAGTACAATCTGATTGTCAGCCCTGAATAATCCTTCCTTTACTGTTAAAGGTGATTATTTGCTAGGCTCCCGGCTTAATAAGCGTGCCAATAACGGACGATGTTAACGCAGCGTAAATTTAATTCTGCAAAAGAGAAAACTGCTGTTATAATCACAGGGCTATATGGAAAAAACCGCATTGAACCTCGAAAAATCACTTGGTTACTCTAAATAATTCGAGTTGCAGTCAGGCGGAAAATGAGCGAATCTCGATAAGCCTGCATCAGTAAGTGATTCGGGTAAGTGAGATAAGCGAACGCACCTGCAGCTCGAAGTATGACCAGTATAGTCATTATTCACGAGTTATAGGGGGTTTTAATGGACAGAAGCAAAGAAGTCATCCAGACACATCCCCTCATCGGATGGGATATCAGTACAGTAGACAGCTATGATGCCATGATGATCCGTCTGCATTCGCTTTCTTCTAATCAGCAGCAAACCGAAGATGCCGATGTAGGCCAGACTTACTGGCTGACTACTGATGTTGCCAGACAATTTATCTCCATTCTCGAAGCTGGCATTGCCAAGATTGAAGCCACCAATGACCAGGATCGTGATTACAAGAAGCACTAATTCGCTCATCGTTCCGTCTAAGTGCACCCACACTAGGGTGCCTTTTCCATGCCCGCAATAATTTGCCATTCTGCTTCCCACTCCTGAAAAAAGTGCTGCAAATGATTTACTATCTAATTATAGTCGGCAGTGGTTCCGTTGGGGCTGCCGCTGAATGGCATGCCACCTAGGTTGGCTTGAAGGTGCTGATGATCGACGGTCACCATCCCCTGTACCGCGAAGGCAGCCATCATGGTGAAAGCCGCTTAATTTGTCACGCTTACGGTAAAGGTGCGAGCTACGTGCCGATGGTGCTGCGCGCGCAGCAGCTGTGGGATCAACTGTAGCAGCAGAGCGGTGAACGCATAATGCAGCGCAGCGGCGTGCTCAACTTCGCGTCGCAGGACTCCGAATTTATTCAGAACGTGATGCAAAGCGCGCAGCAGTACCAGCTTGAAGTGTGAGTTATGGTCAAATTTGGTGTATGGAGCCATCAGGCAACGTTCCGGTCTGATGCTTCATCTTCCACCTGTTCACCGTCTTTGAACGGCACGTTGTTGACCACCAGAGTCAACCGCTCGAAACTCTTAAGTCGATTCCAGTTCTTTTTATGCTGACTGGAGCAGCTTGAATACCATCGTCAGCGTCGTCGCCCTCAAGCCGCCGTTCTTCGCCCGCTTGCTCCGCAGCCTGACAG
>NZ_MAYS01000096.1 GCF_001756855.1 Candidatus Erwinia dacicola
TAATATCTTTTTGAAAAAGATTATTTGCCCTGTGATGTTTCTTTCTTCCTGATAAACGTTTTCAAATTTATCTTTTAGTTCATTCAACGCATTGAGTATTAATGGTGATTGTTTTTGTGCTAATGACGCTATGAGGTAATGTTCGTTATCTCTGAAATTTTTAATTTTTGAGGCAGTGAAAATAATCTCCAAATCTTTTATGGTTCTAATTCCGTCAGTGGCAAATTTATATTTCTTCTGTTCTTTAGCCATTGCGTGATTAAATTGCGCTAGTAGCGCATCATCATTAATCCTGAAATTAATTGTTGTCCGTTCCATCAGACACCTGCCTTAACGCTGTTAGCAATTAATTTTTCTGTATCTGCGATCCGTTGGTTGCAAAGTATCAATCCCAATGGAATGAGTAAATTTGATTCTTTGATAAACCCGTAGTGTTTGCTTAATTCAAGGAGTAGTTGCTGATATTTTTTGTTATTTTCGGCATGATACATTGCCTGTAATAAACGACATTCTTCCTGTGTTCCCCGCTCAATCGCCCAATCAAAAACGGCATTCCAAGAAATCTCAGTGAGCTGATAAAAATTTTTCCGGCGTTGTTTTTCTTTGTGAATAACTGCCTTGAATTTTTTTCTGAAATTATTGTAATCTGCGGCTCCCTGTTTTGGATCTTCACATCGAACGCCCTGCACCGGACGTTTATCAAACGTCAGTTCATATAATCCGATATCCGGTAAATATTCGTAATCCTCTGGTGTGGCTAATCTGAACATATTCACCTCAATAGCAAGTTAGTGATCACCCTGTCTGCACCATACGGGGTAATGTGAATGCCATCATCTGTTCTGATGTTTCTGTCATTCACTGTCTGCATAAAGTTATAACCCAGTACATCACGCATATCAAAAAAATCTACACTGTGCTCAATACATGCAGCTTTGATGATTGACCTTGTGTAAAGCAACATAGACTCATGCTTTGCGTTTTTAAGTACCGGAGGAAGTAACCAGATAATATTTTTATTTTTATTTAATAGTGACATTATAAAGGTATCTACACGGTCTTGATAAAATATTTCATCATTTTCGTTTATCATATCATTGATACCTAACACAATATATATTCTGTCATAGTTGCTTAAATCCATTGTTTCTATGTAGTCAGTCCAGCTAAGAATGTTATCGGATTTCAGTCCTGTACTTTCTAAAAATTTCGCATCTACAGGTTCGATTTTTGAAAAACTTGATGCCAGACTGTAAGTCAGAGAATCACCGATAAAAAGTGATTTTGAGAATGATGTGTTTGACATAATCATCAAAACTAAAAAAATCAATATCTTCATTATTGCATTGCCTTTTTTTTGTGATTGATGTTAGATAGCCATCTTTGCACTTACTGATAAGTAAGTATTAAACCTGCCGGAAAATCAATAGGTGATGTATGGAAAATGTGAACAAACCAAATAATGCTATTGAAGAAAAGATAGAAAACTTAAAAAGTAAACTCACTGAATTAGACGAAAAACGAGAAAAGTTAATCACAAGAATTGATAAACTTGAGTCACAGATGAACGCTGAAAAAGCACAAAAAATTCTCGATGATAAGCGACAGGAGCTTGAGAATTTACTCGGAAAGGAAAATTTAGATCTGCTTTTTGGCAGTAAAAAGTAGCAAAAAAAGAGCCTGTAAAGGCTCTTTTTTTGCGTGTAAATAACTGATTGCTTGTTGGTCTACTTGTTGACTAACTTGTTGTTTTACTGTCAACAAATGAGTCAACAAGCTAAAAATGTGCGGATATACATAGATCCGCATGACAGGGATAGATAGTTAATCTATCCCTGTCAACTGCATTGATTTATCATTCTGATAAATCAACAAAAATGTTGCCGTTACCGGCAATGAGGGTAATGACCTCCTGAACGTCGGTCAAAACCCTCAAGGTCAAAAGAGGCGCACACCGCCAGTCGTTCCACGACTGACCACCCTCAAAAAGACGCCGTTTTTAACGGCTCATTTTCGATACTGCCGAAAATGAGCCGAAAACTGGCTTTTTTGAGGGTGGTCAGTCGCGCGGAATTTTGCGATAAAGCCGCAAAATATCCTTACTCGTGACGGTGTGCGGGGGCGCTGCCCCCCAAAAAGGTCGCGCTAGGTCGCGCTCAATTGCGTGGGCGCAATTACCCTTTTTGGCTCCCCCCGAAACCGTCATCATCGTCGCTTTTGGCGCGACGGCTGATGATGAGTTCGACGACACAAGCCGCTATACACACAGCGGCAAGTTGTCTCACTCATTTTTTTCTTAGCAATTTTTTCAAAATTGAAGAAAAAAAACCGAACATCAAGTTCCGTGTCGTTGTCCAGATTGTGCTCAGTTTTTGTTGATTTAATCGATCCCTTAACTTACATTTATTCTATTGTAATCTGATGGCGTAGGGTGAATTATGGATCAGGGGCTTTATGGATTCAGGCAGTTTGGTTATGTGATTGATAACTTTTCATCTGTATTTTTGTATCATCACTGGTTAGTGCTTTTCGTCATTTGGGCTTTCTTTGTTTTGATGGTCAGTATCATTGTCAGAAGTTTAAATCATGTTATTTTCATCGGAATGTCTGATGATGACAGAGAAGATTCAAGGAATGTAGAGGTTAATGGTAAGCGTCAAAAACGTGGCGTGTTTGCATCTATGCAATATGACAAACCTTACTTTTCGTTATTGCTTTTAAGGCAGGCAGGTTTTTTTATTAAAATACTGCTGATTTTTATTATAGCTTTTATGACTGCATTTTTTATTGTTACTCTGATTTCTGCTTTTTTTGATATTGATTATGTGATTACA
>NZ_MAYS01000097.1 GCF_001756855.1 Candidatus Erwinia dacicola
ATAACTTTCGTCCAGTTCAATCTCGCCATCAAACCAGGAGTGCCTATCTACGTGCTCGGCTATCAGCACTTTGAGGCGGTGAAAATAGTATGCAGCAGTGTTCCTGTGGACACCAACCAGCTCTGCGGCAATACGGGCTGTGGAGCCTGCAATAAACTGTTCAAGTAACCGTTCCTGTTTGTACTGACTGAGTCTGCTTTTTCTCATGGCACTATCCTAGATGATCTTAGTTATCTAGGACAGCCCCAAATCTTTTATAGTTCTTATCCCGTCAGTGGCGAATTTATGTTTTTTCTGTTCTTTAGCTATTGCGCGATTAAATTGCGCTAGTAGCGCATCATCATTAATCCTGAAATTAATTGTTGTCCGTTCCACCAGATACCTGCCTTAACGCTGTTAGTAATTAATTTTTCTGTATCTGCGATCCGTTGGTTTCAAAGTATCAATCCCAATGGAATGAGTAAATTTGATTCTTTGATAAACCCGTAGTATTTGCTTAATTCAAGGAGGAGTTGCTAATATTTTTGTTATTTTCGGCATGATACATTGCCTGTAATAAACGACATTCTTCCTGTGTTCCCCGCTCAATCGCCCAATCAAAAACGGCATTCCAAGAAATCTCAGTGAGCTGATAAAAATTTTTCCGGCGTTGTTTTTCTTTGTGAATAACTGCCTTGAATTTTTTTTCTGAAATTATTGTAATCTGCGGATCCCTGTTTTGGATCTTCACATCGAACGCCCTGAACCGGACGTTTATCAAACGTCAGTTCATATAATCCGATATCCGGTAAATATTCGTAATCCTCTGGTGTGGCTAATCTGAACATATTCACCTCAATAGCAAGTTAGTGATCACCCTGTCTGCACCATACAGGGTAATGTGAATGCCATCATCTGTTCTGATGTTTCTGTCATTCACTGTCTGCATAAAGTTATAACCCAGTACATCACGCATATCAAAAAATCTACACTGTGCTCAATACATGCAGCTTTGATGATTGACCTTGTGTAAAGTAACATAGACTCATGCTTTGCGTTTTTAAGTACCGGAGGAAGTAACCAAATAATATTTTTATTTAATAGTGACATTATAAAGATATTTACACGGTCTTGATAAAATATTTCATCATTTTGTTTATCATATCATTGATACCTAACAGAATATATATTCTGTCATAGTTGCTTAAATCCATTGTTTCTATATAGTCAGTCCAGCTAAGAATGTTATCGGATTTCAGTCCTGTACTTTCTAAAAATTTTGCATCTACAGGTTCGATTTTTGAAAAACTTGATGCCTGACTGTAAGTCAGAGAATCACCGATAAAAAGTGATTTTGAGAATGATGTGTTTGACATAATCATCAAAGCTAAAAAAATCAATATCTGCATTATTGCATTGCCTTTTTTTTGTGATTGATGTTAGATAGCCATCTTTTCACTTGCTGATAAGTAAGTATTAAACCTGCGGGAAAATCAATAGGTGATGTATGGAAAATGTGAACAAACCAAATAATGCTATTGAAGAAAAGATAGAAAACTTAAAAAGTAAACTCACGGAATTAGACGAAAAACGAGAAAAGTTAATCACAAGAATTGATAAACTTGAGTCACAGATGAACGCTAAAAAAGCACAAAAAATTCTCGATGATAAGCGACAGGAGCTTGAGAATTTACTCGGAAAGGAAAATTTAGATCTGCTTTTTGGCAGTAAAAAGTAGCAAAAAAGAGCCTGTAAAGGCTCTTTTTTTTGCGTGTAAATAGCTGATTGCTTGTTGGTCTGCTTGTTGACTTACTTGTTGTTTTGCTGTCAACAAATAAATCAACAAGCTAAAATGTGCGGATATACATAGATCCGCATGACAGGGATAGATAGTTAATCTATCCCCGTCAACTGCATTGATTTATTATTATGATAAATCAACAAAAATGTTGCCGTTACCGGCAATGGGGGTAATGACCTCCTGAACGTCGGTCAAACCCCCCAAGGTCAAAAGAGGCGCACACTGCCAGTCGTTTCACGACTGACCACCCCCAAAAGACGCCGTTTTTAACGGCTCATTTTCGATACTGCCGAAAATTCACCGAAAACTGGCTTTTTTGAGGGTGGTCAGTCGCGCGGAATTTTGCGATAAAGCCGCAAAATATCCTTACTCGTGACGGTGTGCGGGGGCGCTGCCCCCCAAAAAGGTCGCGCTAGGTCGTGCTCAATTGCGTGGGCGCAATTACCCTTTTTGGCTCCCCCCGAAACTGTCATCATCGTCGCTTTGGGCGCGACGGCTGATGATGAGTTCGACGACACAAGCCGCTATACACACAGCGGCAAGTTGTCTCACTCATTTTTTTCTTAGCAATTTTTTCAAAATTGAAGAAAAAAAACCGAACATCAAGTTACGTGTCGTTGTCCAGATTGTGCTCAGTTTTTGTTGATTTAATCGATCCCTTAACTTACATTTATTCTATTGTAATCTGCTGGCGCAGGGTGAATTATGGATCAGGGGCTTTATGGATTCAGGCAGTTTGGTTATGTGATTGATAACTTTTCATCTGTATTTTTATATCATCACTGGTTAGTGCTTTTCGTTATTTTGGCTTTCTTTGTTTTGATGGTAAGTATCATTGTCAGAAGTTTAAATCATGTTATGTTTCATCGGAATGTCTGATGATGACAGAGAATATTCAAGGAATGTAGAGGTTAATGGTAAGCGTCAAAAACGCGGCGTGTTTGCATCTATGCAATATGACAAGCCTTACTTTTCGTTATTGCTTTTAAGGTAGGCAGGTTTTTTAGTAAAATACTGCTAATTTTTATTATAGCTTTTATGACTGCATTTTTTATTGTTACTTTGATTTCTGCTTTTTTTAATATTGATTATGTGATTACACCTTACAAAGCACAATATTATCTTTTAACTAAAACTAATATGTATGGATTGTCAATTATTTTAGTTGGTTCGCTTGTTGGTTATGTTGTTGGTGCATTTTTATACCATTCATTTATTAAACCGTTTTTCGGAGAGATCGATTTAATTTTTAATGAAGAAGCGATTTCACGGCGCGAATCTTCAAAAATGAGAGATGATAAATTAACCGATATTCGAAATTTTAATTTTAAAGACAGTATTAATTATAATCCTGTTGAATACTTTCATGAGGCTAAAAGTAAAAAAGTATTTTCTTGGGGATCGACGAAAACAACAAGCCAATATTAATCCCTAAGTTAAAATGGGATGAAACAAATATTCAGGTGATTGGTAAAATGGGGAGTGGTAAGGGGGTTCTTTCTACCGTTGCGCTTGTTCAGTGTGTGGAGTTATATAACGATATTAATATTATTTTTGATCCTAAAAATGATGAGTGGGCATACCATGTATTTAAGCATTTCTTTAAAGATGATTTAATCTATATTGATTTAAATCGGGTGCAGTTGCCACAGGTTAATCCATTTAAAGGGGCTAATTCTGATGAAATTAACGAATTGTTAGTTGCCAGTTTTGGCTTGGGTGAAAAAGGAACGGATGCCGATTTCTACAAGACTGGCGACAGAAAGGTATGCCGTGATTTATCACAGAATTTTACGCAAGGTATAGATTTGCGCGGACTGTTAAGCATCGCTTTAAATGAGAATTTCCGAAAATCATATGACCGGACTGGCGAAAACTTTTTTAATCTTCTTGAAGAATTGGGACAATTAGATTCTATCAGTGCTCATGATGGCATTGATTTAGTCGATATACTGAATAACCAAAATAAAAAGATTATCTATATCACGGGTTCGCTGCGTGATGAGGTTGTTGTTAAGGCACAAAAAATGCTCTTTTTACGGATGGTGCAAATCCTTGAAAAAAGAAACAGAAATAAAGATGTTACCCACGTAAATATTATGCTTGATGAAATTAAATATCTTATTTCCAAAAGTGCTCTTGAAGCAATGGGGACGCTCAGAGATAAAAGGCAAATATCCTTTTTACCCATCAATCCAGAGGTGATTTAGAGGTTTCCACCAAAGAAATTGACGGGCAAACTGCAAGGAAAGTGATTGAAGATAGTGCAGGGCTACGCTGGATTTACCGGACAGATAATTATGAGAGTGCAAAATGGGCGAGTGATTTTACAGCGGGTGGTCTGGTAGATGTAGAGCGTCGTAATCTTTCTGTTAATCAGTCTAATTTTGAAATGGCTTCAAAAGAAGCGACAATATTTAAGCAGAAAGCTAATTATATTGATATTTCAGTTATTCAAAATCTTCCGTCACGTTGCGGGTTAATTGTGGGAGACGGACAACTGGCGAGGCTGGCGTACAGCAGTCCGATCCTTGTCGAAAAAAGTGATAAATCCGTTACTTCATTTGAAACACAAGCGATTTCTTCCCGTGAGTTTTTAGCCAGTATTAGAGAAACAAATGATAAACCGAAAACTGCAAGCGATAAAAAAGTGAAAAATGACAGAAATACAAAACCTGTTGATAATCCGAAATTTGGCACGATGGTTAACCGTGAACGAGTAAACAGTGCTGTAGATGCGGATAGGGTAGATTCTGTTATGGCTGAATTAACCATGCCAGATGATAATCACGGAGATAATTATCATGAGCATAGCTGATTACGGTTCATTGAGTAATCAAAAGCGGCTGGAACAACGCCAATTTAATCAACATAAGATATTAAGTTTTTTGGCGCAGGAACGCAGCGTTACTATTGACAGTCTGAGCCGTTTGTTTGATTTTTCCGCAAACCAAAAAATCTATTTGTTACTTAAAAACCTGATAACTAATGAATTAGTTACCTATTTCGAGGATGGATTTCTTGGCAGAACCAAACGGTTTTATCATCTGACAGCACAAGGTCAGGCTTTTGCTGAACAAGAACTTGGTATTACACCACGGTTCAACGGATTAAGTCGCCGTGCTCATGCCCCGTCAGCCCTGCTGCATACACTGAAAATGCAGAACTACACGGCGTTGCTGATGAAAGCAGGGGCGAAAGTCCGCTATCTGCATCTGCCGGATAAAATTATGGATTACTGGTACGGTGGCACTGCGGCGGAAGTCGAACGCACGTTTAAAAACCAAAAATGTTACCGTGATATTTTTCGGAACTACTGTCTGCGGATGCGCCGTAATGACCCCATTATTAATACAGTGATGTATATTCTGCCTGATTCAGCTATGCGGGATAAAGCGGCAGCCCTGTTTTATAGTTTTGATGAACTGATGATAGAAGGCATTCTGACTGATGTCAGAACGTATACAGGGCGTTTTCTGTTTGCCACCCGAGCCGAATATGAAGCCTATCTGACGGCGTTTCCGCAATCCGGTGTCAGAGTCGAGATGAAGCTGCCAAATGAGGTGTGGCAACGCTGGCAGCGACACGCAGCACAGGCTCAACTGACACCGGAAGCGTGGTTAACCGCTATTCTTAACAGGGAAGTGCCAGTTGTGATCAATGAGCCGATGCCGTATTCAGGTGACGGGGTGCTGATTAACCTGACTCCGACAAAGGATGATTACAAATTCTGGCTGGCGAATGCTGATGCCTGTCATACCAGCCTTTTAGCATGGTGTGCAGGGAAGCCTGTTCACTTAAATTTATAGAACCGTGCGTAGAAACAGGTTTTGACTGATTACCGGCGATAATAGTTAATCAGGTAATCAGCCAATTCTTCATCGTCGCAATAAAAGTAACAGGTTGGGATCTGTAATATAGACGCTATTTTTTGCATTAGCTGATAAGAGGGGACACTGTAGCCGTTTTCATACTGGCTGATTCGTGAACTCGCTGTGCTTTCATCTATGCCTGCTTTTATAGCCAGCAGCTCCTGTGTGTAATGTCTTTTTTTTCTGGCGGTTTTTAGTCTTTCGGGGATCATGGGAAACTCCTTTGGAGAAGTCTGCCAAAAAAAATTTTTTAATTTGTTTAATGATATTAATATTTTTTGTTTTTCAGTTTTAATGATTCAGGGGGGTTTATCGGGCGTGAAAAAATCTCAGCCTCTTTGTACCAGTATTCTTTTTTTTCAGGGATTTCTTCTCTTTCTGCCTTGATTACATAGGCAATTTCTTCTGTTGTGATCCCCAGTAATCTTGCGAGGTGTGCGCATTCTGCGGGAGAGACATAGCCTTTTCCCTGTTTCCATTGTGAAATTTTTATCGGTGGAGCGTCCAGATATTGGGCTATTTTTCGGTAACTATCACAAATGGTTAGCTTTTTTGCTTCTTCTATGTACTCAAAAAAAATTTTTTTCATAAATTATTGTCTTTGGTGTTGGTGTACTGTATTTTATATATAATACAGTATTCGGTAACAATGTTAACCCTATACTACTTTTCACGCAGCTTATGGGTACGGATTGTGATCACAAACAATACACTGAAACGTAAGTTTTTAAATACCCTTCTCTTTTTCGGCGTTTTGTCCGGTTGCGTTATGCTTTATCAGCATTATTTCGTTGTCAATTTTACTAAAAGTATGCCGTTAGGAGTGTACTTCAAAAGTTATCCAGCATCTTATACAAAAAATGATACAGTTTTGGTTTGTCTCGATGATGAGATAGCAAGATGGTCTGTTGATCATCACATCATTGCTGGTGGTTTAGGTTGCCGGCAGTCAGCACCGTTACTCAAAAAAATCGTAGCAACTGAAGGGGACAGGGTAACTGTGACCCATAAAGGCATTGTTGTTAATGATGTTTTAGTCCCGAATACCGCGCCAATTGCCAGGAAAATTAAGCAGTGGAACATTATTGATAGGGAAATATTATTAAAACCGACGGAGTATATCGTTGTCGCCAATCAAAATAATCTGTCTTTTGACAGTCGTTATTTTGGTGTAGTAACAGACCGGAATATTACCGCAAAAATCAGACCTTTTTATTTATTTGACTGATTTTTAAGGTGAAAATTTTTTATCTGTGGGGCTGATAAAACCGCCTTGTGCGGTAGCTATCACCTGAATAAAGGAGTTCTCTTGATTGATATGCCGAGTGTGTCTGCATGTGCGCCGGAGATAGCCACAGATACGTTACAGAAAATTATTATGGTTGAAAGTGGCGGTAATCCTTTTGCCGTTAATGTCAATAAGATGTCCGCCGGAAGCCGGCCTAAACCGAAAAACGTGGCTGATGCCGTTGCAGCGACACAATACTGGATAGCAAAAGGCTATCCTGTTGATGTGGGTTTAATGCAGGTAAATAGCCGCAATTTTAAAATGTTGGGGGCTGTCCTAGATAA
>NZ_MAYS01000098.1 GCF_001756855.1 Candidatus Erwinia dacicola
TGGAGAAAAAGCGATGGTTGCGGATGCCTGAGCCGGATTAGTGTGCCTGAAAAATGGCTTTCCGGTCAAAAACACGACAAAAACTGCATTTTCATACTTAAACCTACGCACGAGCGCCGCATCAAAGGGATAGTTCGTTCTGACATTCATGGTTGGGCGCTCTCAGAAGAGGCGATTCAATCTCCTAACCATCAAGCAAATATGGTCGTTATGTATGGGTACGCCCGCGTTTCAACCAACGATCAGGACCTGGCTCTGCAGACGCAAACCCTGCGCGATGCTGGCTGCGAAATCATTCGCGCAGAAAAAGCCAGCGGTGCCAGCCGAGATATGTTGGGTGTTTTCGCCGAATTTGAAACCAATCTGCGCCGTGAACGTCAGCTGGAGGGGATCGCGGCGGCAAATGTGCGTGGTGTCTACCGCGGCCGCAAACCCTCCATCGATCCGACCGAAGTCCATCGCCTCTATGTGGATGAAAAAATGGGGGCAACCGCCATCGCCCGGAAGCTTGGGATTTGTCGGGCATCAGTCTACCGGGCTCTCAGGCGTGAGCCTGAAACCGCATGCCGCCCACCGCCGCGATCATGGCAAATACAGGGTATTGTCCACCCCGGAGCTGGAGCAGTATTGCGAGATTATCGCCGCCCTGAAGCTGCGTACCACCAACAAATCTGGTCGTCACCTCTCGATGACCAAGGCGATACAATTACTTGAAGAGCATGGGGTCGAGATTGGTTAGGGGCTGATCAAAGCGCCACCAGGATTGCTACGTCGCCAGACTGTGCACCGTTATATTTCCCGGTTTCGCCTCGACCAGTCCCGTTTATTACGGGAACCGCCGGCAATCAGGTTTCATGCGGAATACAGCAATGACTGCTGGCAGTTCGATATATCTCCGTCCGATCTCAAACATATTGAGCAACCTGAATTCGTTGATCTCGCCAAAGGCGTACCGACGCTGACGATATTCAGCGTCGTGGACGATTACTTGATGGTTAGGAGATTGAATCGCCTCTTCTGAGAGCGCCCAACCATGAATGTCAGAACGAACTATCCCTTTGATGCGGCGCTCATGCGTAGGTTTAAGTATGAA
>NZ_MAYS01000099.1 GCF_001756855.1 Candidatus Erwinia dacicola
GGCATCCCCTAGGCAAGATGCGTCTGGTGAGCAGAGTCTTTGAAAGATAAGACCTTTCAATAACACGAAAGACTAACTCATCAATATCTTTGCAACAGTGCCCTTTATCCACGCCCTGCGCCGTTATTTCCTGCTTACTCAGTTGTTAACATGGATTGCCAATCTAAGGAGTCATGATGAAAAAAGTAACTTTACTGTTACTGGGTGCCGTCGCGCTGAGCGGCTGCAGCCATAGCAACACCAGCCCAACGGATGCCAGCCAGCTGGCGAATTGCCAGTTTGTGCTCAGAGAGGTGGACGGTCAGGTAGTCGTGCCGCACGAGGGCATCAGGCCGGAGATCGGTTTTAGTGAAGGGCTGAAGGTCAGCTGGGTGATGTGCAATAGTTTCTTCGGACAGGGCAAAGTAGAGCAGGGACGGCTGAGCGAGCCGCAGCTGGTCTCCACGCGCATACTGTGCAGCAACGCCGATCTGAACAAGTAGGAGCAGACGCTAACGCAGATGTTGATGAATGGCGCTGCGGTGAAGGTGGTGAGCAGTCGCTGACGCTGACCGGCAGCGGCCATATTTTGTAGTATCAGGCGCAATAAAAAAGGGCGCGGCATGCCGCGTTCCTACGCAAATCGGGTGAATGACGGATGCCTGCCCAATCACATCCCGTAGGGGGCGGAAATGCTCGATCCGCATTCATTTTACAGCATCACCGTTATCTGATAAGCGATAAACAAGGCCAGATGCGCCGCGCCGTTCAGTACGTTGGTGCGCCCGGTAGAGAACGAAATCTGGCACAGCAGCAAGGCGGAAATCATCACCACCATCTGCGGTGGCTCCAGCCCGAAGATTAGCTGCTGACCGGTCAGCGTGGCGATAATCGTCACGGCCGGAACCGTCAGTGAGATGGTCGCCAGCACGGAGCCGAAGAACAGGTTCATGGCGCGCTGTACCTGATTGGCCAGCACCGCTTTAATCGCGCCCAACCCTTCGGGTGACAAGATCAATAGTGCCACCAAGAAGCCGGTAAACTGCTCCGGTGCGTTCAGCTCGGTCAGCAGCGACTCCAGCGTATTGGCATTCATCTTAGTGACGACAATCACCGCCACCAGATGCACAATTAGCCAAGCGGTGTGCCACAGGCTGGAGTGCGCAGAAGGCTTACCGTGATGCGGATCGTCACCGTCATCTTCGTGCTCATAGACAAACAGACTCTGGTGCGTTTTGGTCTGGATCAGCAGGAATACGCCGTACATCGGCGCTGAAATGGCAGAAACCAGCAGTGCCTGACCGATGGTAAAATTGCCGCTAGGCAGGGCATTGGGCAGCACCAGTACGATCATCCCAAGCGGGAAAATTGCAATCAGATACTGTTTAACCCCCGCCAGATTGACATACTGGGTGGCAAATTTGTTGCCGCCGAGCAGCAGCGCAAAGCCCACAAGGCCGCAGGTAACAATCATAATGATCGAATAGAGCGTGTCGCGCATCAGCGCTGGCGCGGCGTCGCCAGTGGCCATCAGCGCGGAGATCAGACTGACTTCAAGGATAACCACGGAGAGGGTGAGAATCAGGGAACCGTAAGGCTCACCTAAGCGGTGGGCTAATACATCGGCATGACGCACCACGCTAAAGGCACTGCTGAGGATGGCGAACAGCGCAATCAGATTGATGCCAATAACCAGAGGAAATGATGCGGTGTTGCCCCAGAACCATAAGATGGTCAGTGCGGCGATGGGAAAGATTAGAGAATACTCGGTGTGACGGGTTTTACTGCTCTCGTGCGCACTCATAAGCAAATGCCCCTTATCTATATCCTGTTGGCCTGAAAACAGCAGAGAACACTGCAGGCCCATTAAACATAGTCTGACAATATGAAAGACAAGTGGCGAAAGTGTAACCTTTTTTCGACGATTACGGCAGAAATTTACGCTATTTTACGGTATTATTATTAATAACTGGTTATAATGGTTATTTATTGTACTTATGTGACAATTTTAATGAAAAAACGGTGGTCTTTATTGTCTGAAGGTAATAAATCAGGCCATAACAGACGAAAAAATCGTGGGGCTATGATACTAAAACGCAGGCTACAGGTGAAAAGTCAGCGGAATGGCTATATTTTATAGCCATTCCTAAAGGTTACCCGGCTGTAGCACGGTGCCAGATTTACCGTGCGGGTAACACAGCGCTGGGTCTCTTCCAGTAACTGCTCATCGATAAGCCGGGTGATCATTTCGAAGCAGTTCCATGCCAGCAGGCGCTCATCCTGCTCAACGGTATCAATGAGCACGCAGAGCGCGTCATACAGATACTAGTCGCCTAAGCTGCACAGGTGCATCGGCGTATAAGAGGCCGTGCTGGCTGAGGTAACGCAGTACACCTTACCTTCCTGCAGGCCACAGGCGGCGCAAAATAGCGCCTGCGGAACCAGTCCAAGCCGCGCGTACAGCTCGGCAAACAGTTCATGGTTAGGAGATTGAATCGCCTCTTCTGAGAGCGCCCAACCATGAATGTCAGAACGAACTATCCCTTTGATGCGGCGCTCGTGCGTAGGTTTAAGTATGAAAATGCAGTTTTTGTCGTGTTTTTAACCGGAAAGCCATTTTTCAGGCACACTAATCCGGCTCAGGCATCCGCAACCATCGCTTTTTCTCCATTCCACGCAACCTTTCCGACAGTCATGCCATCGCCTGCGTTCCTGCCTGAGCGCCGGCAAAACGCAGTCGGCCCTTGCACAGGATGCACTGGTACGGGTCGGTACCCAGGAAGCCCTTCATCAGCACAGCGAATCCCGGCTTCTCCGGCTTTTTCTGCGGCGTCATCTCGAGCGCTTCGTAGACC
>NZ_MAYS01000100.1 GCF_001756855.1 Candidatus Erwinia dacicola
CGTTAACTCCTTTAAGCAGAAGTCACGCTACGTTGCCGAAGCAACATAACATGACGTTGCTTCAACAAAAATGAATGAATGTAGTGCATCTCAGCCTGTACAGACCGCAGTCTGTTTGCACCGTAACAGGCAATAAAAACAGGGTACTTGAAAACCTCAACCTCAACAACAAAGAAAGAAAAATAGCGGGGGAAAATTCCCCCGCCAGACGACTACTTAACTTCGTAATCTAAGGTCGCCGTAACTACTGTATTGCCGTTTTTCATACTGACCGAACACAGCCGGTCGCGTGTGATCAACGATAAACACAGCACCGTCACACAGACGGCAATCAGCGCGATTAGCGCATACTTGGTCATTTTCCTTGACTCCTTAATTTTAAGGAGGCACACTCTTAAGTGTCTAGGTTAAGAATACTGCCTCGATGATGGGATTACTCCCGTTATCGGGGCTTTCTTCTTTCTGGCTCTTGCTAATGCCTGAACCAGAGAGATTCAAGCACCCGCAAAAATGCTATCAAAATAATTAATAGCGTACCAGAATAAAAAAAGACGCAACATTAGGTTGCGTCTTTCATAACGGTATTCACTTGCTATTGGATCAATATCCCCATGAGCAATGTAAACGTTTATCTGGTTCTGCACGATAAGCATCAGTTACATCATTGAATCGTACCGCTACATTATTGCCGTGAACTCTGACGCGACGCTTGAAAATTTCATCATCTATAAACGAATCTTTCACTGCGCAAACATCAGCACTGCACCAACTGGTTTCTTCAACAATACGCCTTGCAATCTCGCGTAGCTCAACTGTTTTTGTTCCGCGAAGTCCAATTACCTGGTAAAACTCCACGTTTGTCTGTTCGTAACCCCAACAAGTATGAAAAATATCACCAATAGAAATTTTCACACCGTCAACCTGAATAAAATCTTTTGATTCTTTCATAGCGTTAACTCCTTTAAGCAGAAGTCACGCTACGCTGCCGAAGCAACGTAACGCGACGTTGCTTCAACATAAATGATTGAATATAGTGCATTTCAGCCTGTACAGACCGCAGTCTGTTTGCACCGGACAGGCTGTTAAATTATAGCGCGTATTAAAAAAAACACACACAAGTGTTTTGAGCACGTTTTAGACCTATAGAAAGACCGAACAGCGAGAGACACGCAAAACTGGTTTTGTGGGTCGGTGTCGCTGTTGAACAACCGAGCGCAGCGAAGGGCGTTAGTTTTCTGTTGTTAGGTTAATAATTGACCGTACTTTTAAAGATGGGCGGGGATTGAGTTTGATAGGTTCTCAATGGGTGACAAACAAAGTTATCCACCGTTTCTGTGGATAATGCTATATGTTGTATCGGTCGCATCTGACGGACATACTATATGTTGTGTCTGGCGGGGCGGGTTTCTTTCAACCATGGGGGTGTGTTTGTGCCTGCCCCGCCACGGCCATTTAGGAAAACGCCGCACCGGAGTGACATTTTAATATTGGTGTTACAAACGAGGGGCGCGTAAGACCCATTATGTTAAATTCAGGACTTTAGCACCCAAAATCACTGTTACCCTGTCACACAACCGCCCTACCCGCTAAAACAGGAACTCTTCTGTCAGAAATCCAGCCAAAACACCATTGTTTAATTTCTGTTAAAATCGCAACAATTAAGAAACATTTTAACAAAATTATACTTCACCGTTTTTGTTCGCCCAACGCTTGATAAGTTGAGTTATGCAAACGATTAATCAAAGATTAACTTAAATTGTTATCTTTTGATTAATCATTATTGATAATCTATGATTATCTTGATATGCTTAATCATAGATTATCACTGTTTAATGTCTAAAGATTAATCATTACCGATATTCATTGATTAATCTTTGATAAATCCAAATGAGAGGTAGGGAAAATGATTATAGTTTTTGGATCAGATAAAGGTGGAGTAGGAAAAACCACAATTACGGCAAACTCAGCAGTAATGTTGCAACAAAAAACGGCGTCTGTAGCATTAGTGCGAACAGACAAAAACGAAGATTTGAACACATGGCAAAGTTTACGACGAGAACAGCCCGTCCCTGATATCCCAATTATGACTTGTTACGGAAGCAATACACATAAAGAAATAAACAAATTGCACGGCGTTACGGATGTAATATTGGTAGACACTGCCGGACATGATAGCGTCGAGCTTCGTAGTGCATTACTTGTTGCAGATGTATTTATAGCTCCTGTAAGCCCAACATCTATGTTAGAAGTTGTCACATTGAATAAATTATCATCCATTGTGAACGAAGCTAAAAAGGAAAACACAAAGCTAAAAGCCTTTGCTTTACTTAATCGCTGCCCTACTTCACCATTTAATAATGATGCAGTAAAAATCACACAATATCTTAACGATGATCCCCTGCTTCTATCCCCATTCAAAACCCGTATATCAAACTTAAAGGCTTTTGAAAAAGCCATAAATGAGGGGTTGGGAGTACATGAGCTTAAAGGTAAAAATGTAGGATCAGCCAAAGCACAATTAGAGCTTTTATTCGCTGAACTCATTGATTCTGTTCAGGATAGCTAAGAAAACAAAACAATTGAAAATCATTGATTAATCATATATGATTAATCAATGATTAGCTTTGCATTGAGGTGGATTATGGATATAAATAAATTAAAAAAACACGCGCCAATAATTGAACAGTCAGAAAGCAAGACGGTTAATGATTTTATCGCCCAAGGGGATAAAAAGCCGACAAAAAAAGCAGAATCTATCATGGTAGGTTTTCGTATGGATGAAGATACTTTAGAACGTTTAGACCGGCTGACTAACGGACTAGGGAAGAAACGTATTAACATTTTACGGGCTTCGCTGCTTGCCTTTGAATCACTATCACCTAGCGATAAGGCTAAGTTTTTAATAGAGATAATGAGGTAACTACAATGCTTGAACATAAATTCAAAACAGTTAGAGAACTTAAAGATGCGCTTAATGAATGCCCTGATGATGCCGAAATTGATATAAGTGAGCTATCTAATAACATATCAAGACACGGTTTAACCACGGTTTTTGATGGTAAAAAAGTCTTAATTTGTGAATATCACGATTATGAAATAATTAACAAATATCGTAATATATTCAGTGAGTTATCAAAAACAGAACAATCTCGTTGCGGGTGTGTCTATGAAATCTACCAACGCAACTTGAGCACAGCAATTGATGGTTATTTAAGTGAATTAACTCAAGAGGATAAAAGAAAAGTAATCCAATTGGCAAGAGCTGAATTTGATTATATATCACCAGAGGAAATAACCGAAGCTATTCGACAAAATCAAGAAGATGGTTATTGTTCACACGGTTTAGATCCTAATTGCTGCCCTTTAGGTTGTGGTGATATTTAACCCCCAAAATAACGAATGGAATAATATTATGGCTACATTTTTATTCTGGATTACTATAGTTGGCGCATTTACCGGACTTATTGGTACTTTTATTGTTTTTTTCACATCAAATAAATCTGACATAGGAAAAGATTTAGGCTTAATTGGTGCGTCGCTTACCGGTTTAGGCGTAATCAGTTTGTTGTGGATGAGAGCTTTTAATTAAATTTAGGAATCGTAACAGCGAGAGACGGGCAAAACTGGTTTTTGTCGTCGGGGTCGCTGTTGAGCAACGAACGGAGAGAGGCGGTAGGCTGAACGTCGCTACGGTGTGTAAGTGCTTTTTGTCACATCGGTGAAATTCCGCTTCCTCGGTCGTTAACTCGCTACGCTCGGCCACGTCCTGCGGCGAGCGTTACGGGTTTTTTAAGGGGTCAGTTTGGAGATCGGAAATTTTTGTACGGTAAGCGCATTATTTAACCAATCTAGATGCGTAACTGATTGATTTTGCGTCAGCGGCTATCGCTTTTAAGTTATCTCCTTTGGTGTATCGCATTTAGGTTATCCGATTAAGGTCAAATCCCCTGAAAGGGCCGTATAGCGCGGGAGTACACTCTATTGCGATAACGCAGCCTGTTCAAAAAATAAGCTTACCGTACAAAAATTTCCGATCTCCAAACTGACCCCTTTAAGTTCTATGTTTAAAATCCTCCTCAGTGCTGCTGTACGCAATTCTATCTTTTAGTCCTTCCCATTCTATGAATTTCTTTAAAAAAGTCGTCTATGTGGCTTACGTGACGTTTTTGATGCGGTGTGAAGCATAAGTCAGCCCCTTTCCCTGCCAGACTGTGAGCGAAGCGAACCAATTACACGGAATTTAAAGCGGAGAGATTGCCGGATGGTCGGAGACAAAAGAAATGTTCAGCGATTTGCCCGCTTGCGGGTGCTAACTCAGGAGCGGAGCGACTAACCGAACCGGCGCGGCCTTATGGCCGCTGCAAGGGCGGTCATTTTTGAGTTGTCCACAGGACAACGGCTGAACAGGTTTTATTTTTAATAGAAAGAAAACATATTAGTTTAAAAGAAAGATCTAACAGATCTTTAAAAGGAAGTACGCACTTTATTTTTACCTCGTAACGCACTTATAAAATCCCTCGGCTGTCAGTTAACTGTCATACCCTCTTGCAGTTAATTGTGAATAATAGAATCCAGTATAAATACGTGCAGCAGATCACATTTTTAGTCCGGCCAAAATTGCTGTCGTTATCCCTGATTTGCTTCATCATGAACAGAACCAACAAAAGCGGGTTAATATTTAACCTTTTTTGATTAACAGACGTGCGGAATCCTCCGGCATGGCCGGATAACCGAAAAGATAATCAGGCAGGTGATGATAAGCGGGTATAATTACCCCGTGACAAGATAGTTCGTTCTGTCGTTCGTCGGGCTATTTCTCTGCGTGCAGCGGCCATATCGACAGGGAAGCGGCCAGCCGCGATTTCTAAGGACACTTCGCGTTTTACCTTAGCTTCGATTTCTTTTCGGCTGAGAATGGATTCCCGCTTTGCTCTGGCGCGTTTTAAGCCTTGTTCCCGCCGTTCCTTGTGATACTTCCTGAATCCGTCACGGACATAACGAAATGCATTAGCGGCCAATTCCATGATATCAAGACGGGGTAAGCCTTTTTTCTCGCGTCGCTGGTTTTCCCACTCCGCACGGCTGTTACGTGCCGCCGTCAGTGCTTCGGGGGAAATATCGAGGGCTTCAAACAATGCCGGTGTAAACTCAATATCTGACGGCACATTGCAGCCGATAACAGGGTCAAACTCGCTATCATAACGGATCAAACCAAAATCGTTAGCCAGTGATTCCAGCGCACGGGTAACACGGGTAATGGATAAATTTCCGTTATCGGATTCCGTCGCCAGTCCGCACTCTATCGCAAGATTAGTGACGGAACGCTGAACACGGCCAGTTTCCCCTGCTAACGGGTCATAATGGAAACACATTGCCTGTAATAAAACATCAATCACACGGCAGCGCAGAACAGGGGGTTTACGGTGACGTTTTCCGATTGAACGGGAAAACGCAACATGAACGAGGAAATCAAAGCGATCTGTGAACCCTTGGGCTTTTTCCATCAGTTTCAGACAGAACGGAAGCGTCCCTTTATCCTTTGGTTTAACAAACAAAGGTGTCGGGTTTTTGACCTGTATGTAGTTGTTAGTTAAAGAAACATTGCGGCTAGTCACAAAGACCAGTGCTTATGTTGTTCAGAAGGAGTTGAATTTTATAACTCATCGGGCTACACTCCTCATCAGGTACAACAATACCTGATGATATTTATGGATGCCCCGATAATCTTTCTAAGTTTGGCGACTGCGAAGATTAACGGGGTTTTTGCTTTTCTGGCTCCGGTAAAACCTCAGAACCAGTTCCCTGCTGCTTTATGGCGCAACTGACCAAAAATTCATTTAATTCAGCCCTCAGAATCTAACACTTAATTTCATCAGGATCAATTTCAGGATCTTAAAAGAGATAAGATCCTCAGTTTCCGTTATCTTCCCACGGATTGATGATATTCACACCCGTAGAACAAAAATCTTTTGTATTACGTGTAACGACAATATAACCATGCACAAGAGCCGTTGCTGCAATAAGTGTATCACTTTCAGGCTTGGGGTCAGGAACGTGCAGACGGGCACACTGACGCACGACAGCCATATCAACCGGTAAGATTCGGTTTGCAAAAAGCGGCAGAACATGACCGTCCATCCAGCGGCGCAGCATCTTACCCTGAGTGGTGTCACGGCGTTCAACACGCAAAATCCCCCGCTCCAGCTCAAGAACCGTAATCACGGAAAGATAAAGTTGCCGTGAATTTACAGATGAAAGCCAACGCATAACTTGTGCGTCGGCCTTTCCGTCTCCGGCTTTCCGTAGTTCAGAAATGACATTGGTATCAAGGATGAACATCAGAAAATGTCCCTATCAGGCGGAAAAATGCTTAACCGTGAAGTATCAAATTCAATTTCTGACAGACCGGGGACAGATAATGCGTCAACAATATTCTCATCATTCAGTCCTGATATCTGTTCATACTCATCAATAGACAGCAAAACATGTGTAGCCTTACCTCTGTCCGTAATGAACACAGCCCCCTGACAAGCGGCTTTCTTGGCCTTGCCTATCTCTTGGTTAAATTCTCTGCTGGTAAAAAAGGTCGTCAACATGGCGCACCTCCTTCTGTTCGTCACCCTATGTTTATATGTTACTACATCTAATCGTTTTATTCAAATAACGCAAGCTGGGCAGCTTTAAAACGCTCTATCTTATCTTTATACATATCGCGTTCTTTTTCGACCTTGTGCAGTGCGGCTTTCAGTTGGGCGATCTCTTTACAGTGTTGCTCGTAGGCCATCAGTGATTTGAGTAACGTCTGTGAAGCGCGTTTTTCCTGCAACAACACGCCTACGGCCTCCAGTGCATCTTCATGTTCCGGCTGTGGCCTGACTGTTAATGTCCCCATACATACCCCTCAAATGGCTAAACATTGAGGCCAGTCTTGCTTTCACGCCGGAATGCTATCATTTCGAATGGCGCTGGCGAGCTGGCCAACACAAAAATGATAGCAGATACTTTTGGCCGGATGATCACCTTTTACTATTTTTGCTATCATTTTTTGTTTGGCCGGTCGCTTCCGGATTGAAAAAGTGATAGCAAAAATCCGCAGTTCGATGCGCTGCAGAAAGATAAAGTGATAGCAAATCGGAAAACTGTAGCTTTATCAGATTTTGAGGCATCGCTACGCAAAATCTGAGGAAAAATCGGGCTGGTAGGTGTAACGGCTCGCAATCGAAATCCCTCAGATTCTGCATAGCTCTGTTTGCAAATTATTCACTGTCTTTCTGTTTTTTATCACTAACACGCTCAACTCTTTCAATGAAAACAATATATAGAGTAAATAACGATGTAAAAAAAAGCCCTGCGGTTGATGCTGATATTATACAATCAGTAATATTGCTATTTCCAAACATAAAAAGTAAGAAACCAAGGGTAAATATAGAAAGCAATATCCCAACAATCCCTTTCTCTATTTCTTTTTGCTTGTTTTTTATTTTATCTTCTTTAATCACTTTTCATATCCTTAGTATTAACACTTTGAGATTTTGATGATTTACAACTTACCTTTTTCATAAAAAAAACACTAATTAAAGATATTAATAAAAACAATAAAGAAAAACAAAAAATGAAAAAACCACGGAAGAAAATTTTGACATTAACGTCCATTCCTTTTTCTTTATGAAATTCACTATATTTTTTGTAAAAATAATCGAAATATTTATATTGCGGGATATTTAATTCTAATCCAAGCTTATAACAACTAGAACCACAACGTCCCTTATCTATTTTCATAAAATACCACTTTCCTTTTTCAATGTTATTATTCATTAAATGGTAGTTAGCTAAAGCATAGTATTTGTCATTTGAGGTTATATCAGTCGCTATTAATGACTCTATTTCCATTGATTTGAAATTTGATATTTTATTCCTCTCAGATAAATCATAATAATAAAAGTCAGAAATAATTGAATTATCTTTGTTCTTCATGAAAAATGATTCAACATCAACTTTCGCATTTTCAATAGCTGATATTAAAACCGTATATACATCTATGGCTGTTTCTGTTGGCATTAATTTATAATATGTTCTGTCAAATGTTTTTGTGTAAAAACTTTCGCTCAAATCAGCTTCTTTTCCTGTGTTATTATTTGTAGTTGTTTCCCAATATTTTGGATTCCCAAAATCGTCAATCCAGCCAATAAAAGCATGGGACGGGGCATAAACAATAAATCCCTTAATACCCACCAAAGACAGAGCATCAATCATCAGATATGAATTAGTGTCACAGTCAGAGATATGATTCGCATAATTATTTTAAACCTCTATACTAGGTTTGTAATAAAAGTTATCTCGTAACTTTTCATTAGCACACTTAATATAGTCATACGTTTCACTTTGTTTACAATCAAGATTCACGGCATTTAGAAACATATTAACATTATATAATGCCTTATCTTTATTTTCCTTTGTTGTAATTCCATAATCATAATCTATTTTTATTAATTCATGGGTCAACAAATTACCATCAAATGAATTAATGGAGCTACGCTCTACAAATCTTTTGTAAAAATCACTTTTAT
>NZ_MAYS01000101.1 GCF_001756855.1 Candidatus Erwinia dacicola
GTCCTAAGACTCTACCAAAGTGCCGCGCATACCCTGCTCCAGACCATCCGCGTTTCCATCGTGCAGCGTCTGCTGCGTAGCACGGACGGTCGGCGGATCGCGGTGCGGGAATTCATGATTTTTGATGAAGACTTAAAGACTGAATTGTCAGAATTTCCGTACTAGCAGTGGGGGGCGATCGTAGACAACCGGCTTAAAGCACAGGGTGCTACACTGGTGCAAAAAGCCTACCGGTTGTATCAGGAAGGTAAAGTGTCCAGAGACGACGTTATCGAAGTGATCACCATTTCGAACTTCAACAAGCTGGAGAAAGGCCGCTATGGAAACTAATCGCTGGCGAAATGCCGGTAAGCCGATCCGTATCGAAAAAATTCATGTCGGCTGGTACGCGCTGATCCTTATCTGGTTTGTACATATGACATGGGTGACGTTCGTCGGGATCGTCTGTGCGCTGGCGTTGCTGGGCTATCTTGGCTGGAAGAACACGCCTCCGAGCCTGTTACTCAGGTCGTGGCGGGCAAAACTGAAAGGCGACCATCTTACCGGCCGTCCGTGGTGGTACAGACGAAACTAGCATTGCGAGGTGAACCATGAGTACCGATGTATTCGCGCAGCAAATTGATTCGCTGGTGAACTCACCAGAAACGAACCACGGCACGCACCTGATGATGAAAGATGTGCTGATTGAGTACGTGGCACAACTGGACGCGGATTTGTACTGGTCGCGTGAACGTACAGACGACACGCTGCACCCGGAGCGAAAGGCTGAGCTTGACCGCCAGATAGCCAACCTCACCACGCTTCGGGATTATCTGTACGATACGGTGGCAGAGTTTATTGATGCTGGGCGTGTGAAAATATCTGTGATGCCATACGCGCGGAGATCTTACCGGTCAGCGCAGGACATTGACGAGGAACCGCAGAATGGACGAATTCAGTTATTCCGAGAGTATCGTGGATAATATCGCCCGGCATTTCGTTGAGCAGAAAGGGGCTGGACTCACTGCCAGTGATGCGCCGGTGGGGACTGTGCTGGGCGAGTTGCCGGGAGCAGGGAAATCCACGTTGCTTAATACGTTCCGAGAGGAACAACACGGCAATGTGCTTGTTATCAACGCAGACGAATTTCGCCGTTTCCACCCGCAGTTTAACGAGATTGTCGATAAATACGGTGAAAACTACCCGGAGCATACCGCCGCATTTTCTGGTGCAGTGGCTGAAAGGGTCATTGCGCTGGGGACAGAGAAGCGGCTGAATCTGGCGGTTGAGGGGACATTCAGAACCGCACAGACGCCGATCAGCACCCTGCAATTGCTCAAAGATAACGGGTACACCACGCAGGTGTATATCAAGGCAGAAAGCGCAGAGGTGGCGTGGAGCAACACGTTGGCGCGGGCTGAGGCGGAGCGTGCGATGAACGGTACTGGCCGTACCGTCAGTCGGGCGGTAGTGGCGCAGATGCCGGGAAACGTTGACACAGTGTACCAGAGCGGGCTGGCCGACAGTATGAAGGTCTTCACCGCCAGCGAAACGATTTTCGATTCCACCGAGCCGGAAAATGCCCCTGAAAAGCTGTCTTCTCTGATTGCGGCCATCCAGAATGCACCTGTCCCGGAAGGATCGGCACCCGTGCAGCCGCGCCCCGATGCAGAAAATAATACTGGTGCGACGCCGCAGGCAGAAATGAATGGCTTTTCTTTCGCCGCTTCCGAAGACCGCGACGCAGCACCAGAAGAACGTCTCAATCTGGCCGCACTCATGACGCAACTCACCCATGAGCGGCACGGGAATGCGGTGCGGTATCTGCTGGCCGGGGTGCCTGCCTTTGAAGATCATCGCAGTGGTATCTACATGGCAAGCGAAGACGCCGCCATGTCAAAAGAAATGGTGCTGGTCGCGGTGCAAACCGCCGCCGTCAACTACGGTGGCAGCTTCACAGTAACCGGTTCCGAGGACTTAAAACAGCGTGTATACGGCCTGATAGCCGAGTATGACCTCAAAGTGACTCTGAATGATCCGGCGCAGCGGGAAGCCCTGAGCGCAGTACAGCAAGCGCATCTGGCGCAGGAGCGGGCTACATCGCACGCGCGGACAACAGAGGCAGAGGCACAACCACAGCCAGCCAACGCACCTGATACTTCACCGCAGGCCGGGCAGTCAGTCGCCCCGGATGCAACGGTTGCGCGTAATGGCGTGGAACCCGCAGCAGAGGCGAGCAGCGCAGAAGAACGTAAACCGGTACTGCGCGGTGAACTGCTTGATTTTGGCCGGGCGAAATATGAACATAAAGATGATGAAAAATGTCCTATTTCATCAGGTTGCGCAATGAGCACGGCGAAAAGGAGCATTGGGGGGTGGATTTCCAGCGGGCGCTCAAGGACGCAGGGGTGAAACGGGGCGATATCATTACCGCCTCGTTTGTGGGGAACAAAGATGTTGAGGTGAATGCCCCGGTTCGGGATGAAAACGACAAGATTGTGCGGTATGAGAAAATCATCACGCAGCGCAACGAATGGAAGGTGGCGGCGGAATATCCCAAGCCCACCACGGAGAATCCGACCGCCGCCTGCCCTGATACCTTTGCCGCCTATGATGCGTTAACATACAGGCAATTACGCGATGAAGTGCAGGCCATGGTGCTCGAACGGCAACCGAGTGCGCGGTTTTCCAGCCATGATCCGGCTGGTGAAACCCTGTGGTTTTTCGCCAACGGCAAGCCCGTCCCGGAATCGGTCGAAAAACTCGCTATAGCCGAACTCAGCAGCCAGAATCGTTTATCGGGCGCGGTGGTATTTGTGCAGGACAGCCAGAACCCCAACGCAGCCTGTGATGCGCTGTTTGTCGCATCGCGTGATGGCTATATGCAGGGTGTGATCCGCAATCCGCAGACGGACACCTACGACCATGTGATAGCGCGGCAGGTGACTCAGGAAAAAGACGGCCAGACGAAAAGCTATTTCACGCTCTCCTGCGTACAGGAGCAAGGTTTGAAAATGCTGGGGTACGGTCACGTTTCTCCGGACGGCGAAACGCTGGTCTACAAACTCCAGCGCAGTGAGCAGTTGCAGCCACTGACTATTGCCAATAAAGACATTAAGGCGATGCCGGGTTTTGCGGAATTGTTTAAAAATGCGCCGAAACCACCTAAGCCTCTCCCCAATCAACCAAAGCAGGTAAAACGCCATGAACAAAATGCCACGGCACAACCGATGCCGAGTCCTAAAATGTAGTCTGGTTGCAGGCGTTTTACTGTTGCCTGCATTTAGCGTTATGGCGGATCAGAATTGTGCAGCAGGGACTGCTGCACAGCAGGCCGCGACGGCTGCGCTTAATCCTGAGATTGAGCAAATCAACAAGGAGGCAGAGGACAGTTTTGTCTCAAGCGATGCAATCGGAAAATGCCTCAGCCAACTTTCTACCGGCATTACGCTCCCGGTATTTAATGCAGATGGATTTGTTCAACAAGTTCATAGAAAAAGCGAAACAGGAAGTTTGTAAGGCTGCACGTCAAACAATTACGGAAAAAATCAGCAGTAAAATCCCCACACAGATTGATCCGTGGGGCGAACTTTCCCGTAGGTATCTTCCTCAAAATATGCAGCAATACCTGCCCGATTCGTCGGGTAAAGACGTTCAAATCAATGCGGGGGCAGACGGCGTGAACTCGAACGCGGGCAGCACTAACGAAAATTCTGCATTTCCGTTCCATTTGTAGGTGAATTCCGACCTGTTGCTGCGGCTAACGATATGTATTGTGAAGAGAGGTAGGTGATGGATTTTTACGACGAAGGTGATGACCTGAATGACTAGGTTGATCCTGAAGAGTTTCTGGAACTGGTTGCCGGGCAGCACGCGCTTTCAGCAGTGATGACCGCCGTGCTGGCGGCGCTCAATGACGAACAGCCAGCCGTATATGCGCGAGTGGTGAAGCATATACGCGGGCTTGCGGAGTCGCACCGTACCCAGCTTGGCGAGGTGGATGAAGAAGAAATCGTGGAGTATGCGCACAGGGTGGCCGACAGCATAGAAGGATATATTCTGGATAACGGCGAAAACCACTGACGATTAACTGGTTTCCGCGCCAGTCTATAACGGCCTGTTATTCCTCAGTCGGTTTTATCATTCTGCCACATGGATGTTGATGGTTGCAGCCTCATTTGTTAGCGCGTCCCACGGACGCGCATACTGCACAATCAGTTTCCCGGTTCCTGCTTTCAACGCTTTAAAACGCAGCGTTGTGGTGCCGCCGCAGCCCACCATGCCTGCTTTGCAGTCCGGTGACTGCGCGTAGTCCATGCCCGTCAAGGCCACCTGTTCCGGCAACTGGCGCACAATCCAGTTATAGCCCGTGGTAGGGTTTGATGGCAGTTTCACCTCAAACTGCGCATTCACTTTAGCCGTGGCTTGCGCAGGAAGTTTGGTTTTTTCTGCTGCAAAAGAAGGGGGGATAACCGCCATCAACAGCAGAGATAATCCCGTTTTTATCACATTCATTATTCTACCTTTTGCTATTCGACAGTGTTCTGATTGCGTGGCGATTTTATTCTTCGTCTTTTACGCGATATTTTTCCAGTTCTTCATCGGTCATATCCATAAAAAATACGGGTCTTCTTCCTGTGCCTGTCCATGAGTATGTGACCTGCTTGCCGTTGGGGTTAACGGTGTCATGACGATATTTTACCGGCAGTCGCGATTTACGGCGGCGCTCGGTCGTATCCTTGCGGGCAAGCGCAAGCCCACTTTTTCGGGTGAGTTCAGTAAACAACGCTTCCAGATCGGTTTTGGACAGTGCACTATTGCTCAGGATAGATTTAGCTTCATTCATTATCGCTGATTTTGCGTTTTGTTCTGCTGTCTTCTCTTTGATTAAATCATCGATAACCTCGTTAAACTTGCGTAAAATGTAATCCAGATCTGCAATGCTTTGTTCGCTAATTAGTCCTTTTAGTTTTGCCTTATGTCGCAGGATTGAAAGGAATTCTGATTTGGTTATATCCGCCATTGATTACTCCAGAAACGGGAATGATTTATGAACAAAAAAGAGAAAGGCAACGAAAAAGATAACCCTTTGACCAGTGCCTTGCTGGAAGCCAATAGCCGTAATATCCGGGATGTGCTTTCACAATACGGGCTGAAAGCCAATCTTGTTCTGGGCGCGGCATTGTGCGTCTCTCTTGTCCTGAATACAACGATGTTTTCCTATATAATTAACACACCCAACAAATACTTTGCCACCAAAAACGGTTTTGTGTTGCCGGTGGTTCCCTCCAATGTGCCGGGCTACAGTGATACTGATGTGATGGAGTTTGCTTCAACCGTCATGAATAAGGCGTTACAACTTGATTTTTTGCATTATGAGCAAACGATGTCGTCGCAGAAACAGTATTTCACTACCACCGGATATGACAGTTTTTACAAAGCGCTGGAAAGCAGCGGGCAAAAAGACAATATCATTAACAACAAACTCAACATAAGAACGTCAATTTCGCCGGGTTCTCTGGTCACGGAAGGGCTGTTAAACGACCAAAAAACCTATGCGTGGCAGTTCAGATACCCGGTCATTATGCAGCGCGTGGGTCACTTTGATACCTACAAGGAAGAACGCTACGACCTGTTTGTGCAGGTTATCCGCGTCAGCACCGACAGTAATCCAAACGGCATCGCCATTGCAGCGGTGGTGCTCAAACCGGCGGAGGCGTAAAAATGCGCAACAAAAACAATGCACTGATACTGGCGCTGCTGGGCGGGTTGGGGTTGTCGGCAGCCAATGCCGAACAGCCTGACGCGCTGAAAGGGGTGAAAAGCTCAGTCAGTATGCAGCAAACCACACCCCAGCAGACGCCGCCACCGCAAAGCGTGGCGTCAACGGATACACCCGCAGTACGGTGCAGGTTGATTACCGCCTTGACCTGCGCATTCCGAAACGCAGCCCTGATACGCCGGTGCGTCGTGCCGTCGCCAGCGACAAAATCGGGCTGTACGACAAGGATTTACAGGCGTTTCTGGACGGTGTGCCGCCAGAAGAAGCGACGGTGGTTAAGCTACGAAATGCGCCATCATCCATGCGGGCGTGGATGATGGGCGACGAACTGGTGTTAAGAACCGATCTGGAACTGCGCGACGAATTTACCCGGACGCTTTCGGCTATAGACGGTACTCACGTCTACGTGTTGCCCGTCACGCCAGAACTGACGCTTTCAGAAATGGGTAAATCCCGCAGCGTATACGTCAATCTCAACTGACAAGGGGCAGCAGCATCATGGCAAGTGAAAAAACAGCCGACATTAAAAAGCTGGGGTTGATAGGCGGCGGTGTGCTGGCCGCCGTGCTGATCGCGGTGTATTTCATGACCTCCCGCAGCGAATCTCTGTCCACCGACCCCACAGCGGTAACGGCGCGGAACGTATCGGGCGAGAAGCCCACGGACGTGCTCGACCCTGACTACCGCAAACTGACTGAACTTTATAACCAGCAGCAGAGCGACCGGGCGCTGAATAACGGCACCAGTTTTGTTGGTATGGGTATGAATAACCAGAAAATACCCCAGCCGGGTAATACAGAACAGCCTTTTGGCTGGCAGGGAAAAGAACAAGCCCCGTCAGCAGGAAATGGCGCTCAGACACCTTCCGCTGAATCCGAACAGGAGAAACGGCGAAATGACCGGCTGGCTAAGCTGCTGGATAAAATTGAGGAAGCCAGAACACCCGCAACAGAAATAAAAACCGGCACCGCGTTGTTTGCTTCCTCTGAGAAGGACGGGAACAAACAGAATCAGTGGGTTGCCAGTATTTTTAAAACTGGTGAAGCCAGCGGTCAGAACGGTGACGCTAAAACACCGACCACCCCGGCGTGGTTGATTCAGCCACCAACTCGGACAGCCGTAAAATGAAACTGCTGGCGCATATCGCATCCGGTAAATATCAGGGCGCAAAGCTGTTTTCCTCCGAAATGTCGCTGGAAGGGGACGGCGTTGAGGTGAAATTCACCACGATGGAGTGGAACGGGGAATTCGACAACGTCGAAGCCTACGCCGTTAATGCCGAAAGCCGAGAGTTCGCAATTGCAAGCGAAATACATGATCGTTGGGTAAGGCGTATTCTGCTGCCTGCTGTTGCCAGCGGTATAGGTCAGACAGGCCAGTTATACCGAGACGCTAATTCACAAGTAATCCTTACTAACGGAGGCAATGAATACCGCACCACTGGCAACCCCAGCGGCAAAGCCATTGCCGGGACTATTGCGGGCGGTATTGCGGAGCAGACGGGCAAAGTGATGGCGGAAGATGCCAGCAAACTGCCGGTTAAACAGGTCAAAGTGAACAAAGGAAAAGTGATCGGTATTCAGTTCATCAAAGCCGTCACTGATGCGGATAAAGTCACCCGTTAAGCGAGGACAAAACATGGCGAGCAACATTTTAGCAGGCGGTGAAGACGAAGGTATTAACGACACTGTGATTGTCGGGGAGAACAGTGAAGCCGGTGCGGCCTCTCCACAGGCAGCAGAGCGTCAAAAGGCCACGCAGGAGAGCAAACCCCAGCCGCCAGCCGGGGCAGCTAAACATGGTGCAGGGGGCATGAGCGGGCTACTGGCCGATAAAGGCCGCCTGATCACTTACGGCGCAATAGGTATTGCGGTGGTTTTGCTGGGTTTCTATCTTATGACGGACGATACGCCACCTCAGCCAAAAAATACAGGCGGGTTCGCTTCCGGCGCACGTAATGCCCCGCCTCCGGCCTCGTCGCC
>NZ_MAYS01000102.1 GCF_001756855.1 Candidatus Erwinia dacicola
TCTGTCACACAATCACGTTCAACAACGGCATCCAGATCCGGCGCACGCACCTTCACCTTCACCAGCGCCAGCGTTTCACACATCTTGCGGACGGCGGGCGCATCAGAAGCGCCAAAGCTGGAGTGCGACAGCAGTGCGACTTTTGGCTCAATGCCGAAGCGACGCACGGTTTTTGCCGCCATCAGCGTCAGCTCGGCCAGCTGTTCCTAGGTTGAGTTTTCGTTGACGTAGGTATCGGCAATAAAAGTATTGCCGCTCGGCAGCTCCAGCACATTCATCGCTCCGGCAACTTTAACATCCGCACGGAAGCCAAACAGCTTTTCTACGATGTCGTAATGCTGCTTATAGTCGCCGATGGTACCGCAGATCAGCGAGTCGGCTTCACCTCGGCGAACCATAATTGCGCCAATCAGCGTCGGATTACCGATCACCGCCTGAAGCGGTGAAACGCCGCGTCGCTTCATGATCTGGTAATACTCGTTCCAGTACTCTTTGAAGCGCGGATCGGATTCGTTGTTCACCACCTCGAAGTCTTTGCCCGCCTCAATTTTTAGCCCCAGCTTCTGTAAACGCATCTCGATTACGCTTGGGCGACCAATCAGGATCGGTTTCGCCAGACCGAGCGTCACCAGCTCCTGCGCGCCACGCCGGACTCCATCGCCGATTTCGCTACCGCAGGGGCGATCTGCACAATCAGACGCGGGTCAAACGGTTTAGGGATGAGGTAATCTGGGTCAAACGACAGCTCCTGATTGCCGTAGGCCGAGGCGACCACGTCGCTCTGCTCCGCCAGCGCCAGTTCGGCAATAGCCGTGCACCGCCGCCAGCTTCATCTCTTCGTTAATTGCCGTCGCGCCCACGTCGAGCAGGCTGCGCTTGCCGCTCTGTCGGCTCACCCATTTCGAATCGCACACTACGATGTTGTGCTTCTGCATACCCAGCGTCATCAGCAGGTTGAGGCAGGCAATGGCAGAAGCGCCCGCGCCGGAGACCACCAACCGCACGTCGGAGATGTTTTTCCGCGAATTCAGATAATAAGTGCAACGCTCGGTCATGTAGATGGAGGGACGGTTAGCTACCGATAAGCTATCCTGCTCTTCCGACTAAAGATGAGCGAATAACTATGAAATATCAGCAGTTAACCGAAG
>NZ_MAYS01000103.1 GCF_001756855.1 Candidatus Erwinia dacicola
ATTCATGGTTAGGCGCTCTCAGAAGTGGCGACTCAATCTCCTAACCATGAACGCCAGCGCCCGTCTGGCATCCAGACCATCATAGCTCAGCAGACTGCGACGGCTGTCCACCATCCCGGCTAAGATATATTCAAAACCGGCGCGCGCAGAAATGGTCTTTTGCTCGCGTGCGAACAGCTCCAGCCAGCGTGAACCGATATTGCCTTTGCCAAACAGCACTAGGCCAATCTGCTTCTCAGCGCGGAACAGCGTCTGGTGCAGATCACGGATCAGATGTTCGGTTGGCCCAACGCGCAGCACTACCACCAAGCTGATGCCCTCCTGCGACTGGTAGATAAACTCCACCAGCTGATCTTTCATCTGCTGCCAGAAACGGTGGCTGTGCTGCGGGTTACGGCAGACGCCCGCGCCGACCATCGCCATGCCATTGTGCAGCTGTAAACGACCTAGCAGCGCCGAATCCTCCAGCAGGGTCTGCGCGTTGTTCACCACTTCCAAGGTGTAACACAGCTGCAGCAGATTACGATCAGGATGCACGCCAGTTGCCAGCGGGCGCATCTGCGTGCGCTTCAATAAATGGTCGATCTCTTTGTGCATCGCGGCAAAATCATGCGGCACCGGGAGCTGAAACTCAATCAGGCAGACATCATCGTGGCTGGTAACAATACGCGCGCCGGTGCCGGAAGCCAGCACGCGTTCAATGCGGGTAGAACCTTCGTCAGGCGTATAGCTGCAGCGCAGCTGTAGATCGATATCGCTGCCGGAAACCGGCTGCAATGTGCGGGTGTGCAACACCGGGGCTGAGAGGCGCGCCAGCTCGCTGGCTTGATCCAGGAGCAGCAGAGGCAGCAGGCAGGCATCTTTCACTTTGCACGGATCCGCGCTGTAAACCCCGGCGACATCGCTCCAGATGGTAACGCGCGACACGCCCACCAGCGCACCGATCTGCATGGCGGAGTAGTCACTGCCGTTGCGCCCTAACAACACCGTTTCACCTGCGTTATTAGCACAGATAAACCCCGTGACGACCAGGCGCTGCGCTGCGCGAGGCACCATCAGCTGTTGCAGCAGCGGGGCGGATTTTTCTTCATCCACCTGCGGCTGTGCGCCACGTTCAGCGCGCAGGAAGCGGCGCTCATCCAGCCAACTGGCGTCGATATCGCGCCGGGCAAGGACGGAAGCCATCAGGCATACCGAGCAAATCTCACCGTGCCCCACCACTTCAGCATAAACTGCCTCGGTGATGATACCGTCCAGCAGCGCGGTCAGTTTTTCCAAGTCATGAATAAATTCAGCAATCATCGGGGCAGCCGTCTCGAGTGGCAGCAGGCTGCTGATCAGTTCGCTTTGATAACGACGCAGAGCCTGCTGCACCTGGTGCGCAGATAACCGGTCGCTCTGGCTAAGCTTCAGCCAGCTGATTAGCTGCTTAGTGGTACTGCCCGCTGCCGAAACCACCATCAGGTTGCCCGGTTGGCTATACTCCGCCATAATCCCGGCAACTCGCTGGGAGCATTTGGCACCGGCCAGACTACTGCCACCAAATTTATGCAACTGCCGTGTCCCCAACGCCCCTGCCACTGCTGAATGACTTATGCTTACCTCTTGACCGCTACTTGGAATGCATTATCCAGATCGGCGATTAAATCTTCGTGATCTTCAATTCCCACCGAGATGCGCAGCAGCGTTTCGGAAATGCCTGCCGCCGCACGCGCCTCTGCCGACATGCCCGCATGGGTCATGGTCGCCGTGTGGGAAATCAGGCTTTCCACGCCGCCCAGCGATTCCGCCAAGGTAAATAATTCCAGCGCTTTAAGGAAACGACGCAGCGCAGCTTCGTCACCGTCAAACACAAAACTTAACATCGCGCCGAAACCTTTTTGCTGACGTACTGCAAACTGATGGCCTGCATTTTCCGGCAGTGACGGATGATACAACTTTTTCACCAGCGGTTGTTGCTTCAGATAATCAACAATCGCCAGCGCGTTACGCTGTGCAGCTGCCATGCGCGGTGTCAGAGTACGCAGACCGCGCAGCAGCAGATAGCTGTCAAAAGCCGCTCCAGTGACGCCAATATTATTGGCCCACCAAGCGAGTTCGGTCACGTGCTGCGGATCTTTCGCAATGACCGCGCCTGCCACCACATCCGAATGGCCGTTAAGGTATTTGGTACAGGAGTGGATTACCAGATCCGCACCCAGCGCCAGCGGGCTCTGCAACGCCGGGCTGAGGAAGGTGTTATCCACTACGCTAATCGCGCCCTCCGCAGAGGCAGCCTGACAGATAGCGGTAATATCCACCACGCGCAGCAGCGGGTTGCTTGGGGTTTCAATCAGCACCAGCTTTGGTTTCTCATCCAGCGCCGCCTGCAGCGCCGCTTCGTTACCTTGATCGACAAACTTCACGCGATACGCGCCGCGTTTGCTCAGGCTGTCGAACAAGCGGTAGCTGCCGCCGTAGCAGTCGTGCGGAGCGACCAGCAGGTTACCTGGCTTCAGGAACACGGTACACACTAGGTGGATCGCCGACATCCCGGTATTGGTCATCACCGCCCCGGCACCGCCTTCCAGCTCCGCCAGCACACGCTGCACCACATCGCGGGTCGGGTTGCCGCGCCGCGAGTAGTCATGCGCACGCGGCTCGTTGAAATCGGTAAAGTTATAGGTGCTGGATAGGTGGATCGGGGGGACAACGCAGCCATATTGCTCGTCATCATTCAAACCGCTGCGTACTGCGATGGTTGCATGTTTACACGTCACGGTGCACAAGTTCCTGCTGGATAATAAGAGAAGTGTTATAGAGTAAATCGGGCGAGTATAGACGTCAATACATCTGGACATCCAAATGTCTTTGCGTATAGATTGAACAGTGCGGCAATAACCGCCCGAATTATGTCGATATCCCCCAGAGAAAGTTGTGCCATTTCTATGTGATGGCGACAAACTTCGGGCATAATTAGCCGAATTTCGGTATTTCCAATTTAATTAATTAAGGTAGCCCATGGCTGAGTGGAACGGCGAATATATCAGTCCTTACGCTGAACACGGAAAGAAAAGCAAGCAGGTTAAAAAAATCACGGTATCCATCCCGTTGAAGGTTCTGAAGATTTTGACCGATGAGCGCACGCGCCGTCAGGTTAACAACTTGCGTCATGCCACCAACAGCGAACTGCTGTGCGAAGCGTTTCTGCATGCATTTACCGGACAACCACTGCCGGATGATATTGACCTGCGGAAAGAGCGCGGCGACGAAATACCCGAAGAAGCAAAAGCCATCATGCGGGAAATGGGCGTCGATCCCGATACCTGGGAATACTAAGCGCCTGCAAGTTATTCGGTTATCCAGTCGGGCACCTAATTCAGTATTGGATGCCCGGCCTAACCGGATTGCCAGATAGCCACGATGGTCTGTACCATCCCCAGTTCCCCCTCGCCATTACTATCCGCTCAACGACACGTTGTCGCTTGCTACCGTATGCTCCACCAGCTTAATGCTGCCGCCGCTTTTAATAATGATGGCGAATCTTTCTATCAGAAAAGCTGGCAGGACGTGCTGGAACACGCCAGCGCGCCACGATCGTCAGGCACAAAAAACCAGCCGAAGCTGGGTTTTTCCCTACATTTTACCGGGTGCTTATTTAGCGCCGGGGATGCTGAAACGCTTGTTGAAGCGGTCAACACGACCACCGGTAGCAACATCACGCTGCTTGCCAGTGTAGAACGGGTGGCAGTTACCACACACGTCCAAGTTCAGGTCGTGACCCACGGTAGAGCGAGTTTTGATTTCGTTACCGCAAGAACATTTAGCAGTAACTTCAGCGTAATTAGGGTGAATACCTTTTTTCATGGGAAAACCTCAGTTAAGGCCGTGTCGCTCTCCCGCGCTAGGATAGCTCCTGCACCGGCACCACACGAAGATTAATGTTTCAAGTAAAGTTGATACCAAAATGCCGTACCAACGGAGGCGAACCATACAGAGATTAACCACACACCGCAATCGGATCCGCACATTGAGGAAGACTCAGTGTACACTAACTGGCCTAATTTTTCACCCGGATGAATCCATGCCCGTTGTTCAGATCGCGCTACCCGTTCCGCTTGCCCACAACTTTGACTATCTGTTGCCTCCCCACCTTATCAACCATGCCGTGGTCGGTGGGCGAGTGACCGTGCCGTTCGGCAAGCGTAAAGCAACCGGCGTGGTGGTGGCGATTGTCGAACACAGCGACTTCCCGCTCGACCAGATGAAGCACGTGCTTGAGGTTCTGGACAGCGAATCGCTCTACCCGGCTTCGCTGTGGCGGATCCTGCTGTGGGCGGCCGATTACTATCACTTTCCGCTGGGTGAAGTGCTGTCCCACGCCATGCCGGTGCTGCTGCGCCAGGGTAAAGCGGCGGAAGAAGCGCCGCTGTGGCAGTGGGTGATCACCGAAGAAGGCAAGGCCACCGCGCCGGAAAGCCTGAAGCGCGCGCCAAAGCAGCAGCAGGCACTGGCCACCCTGCGCAACCGTCCTCTGTATCGTCACGAAATCAGCCAGCACGACATCACCGAAGCGACGCTACAGGCGCTGCATGCCAAAGGGCTGTGTGAACTGCGTCCGCAGCAGCGCGCCCGGGAGGACTGGCGCAACAGCTATGCCGTCAATGGCGAACGCCTGCGCCTGAATACCGAGCAGGCCACGGCGGCCGGGGCAATTCGCTGCGCCGACGACTGCTTCTCCGCGTGGCTGCTGGCAGGCATCACCGGCTCCGGCAAAACCGAAGTCTACCTCAGCATGCTGGAAAATATTCTGGCGAGCGGCCGTCAGGCGCTGGTGATGGTGCCGGAAATCGGCCTGACGCCCCAGACTATTGCCCGCTTCCGCGAGCGTTTCAATGCCCCGGTCGACGTGCTGCACTCCGGTTTAAATGACAGCGAGCGCCTAGACGTCTGGCTGCGCGCGCGCGGCGGCGAGACGGCGATCGTCATCGGCACCCGTTCCTCGCTGTTCACGCCGTTTGCCCGCCTCGGCGCAATCATTATTGATGAGGAGCACGACAGCTCCTATAAGCAGCAGGAAGGCTGGCGCTATCATGCCCGTGACCTGGCGGTATTTCGCGCGCATCAGGAAAACATTCCGATTGTGATGGGTTCTGCCACCCCGGCACTGGAAACACTGCATAACGTTCAGCTAGGGAAATATCGCCAGCTCAGCCTCAGCAAGCGCGCCGGGAACGCCACCAAAGCCACTCAGCTGCTGGTCGACCTGAAGGGCGTGAAGCTGCAGGGCGGACTGTCACCGATGCTGATCAAAAAAATCGGCCAGCATCTGAAAGCAGATAATCAGGTGCTGCTGTTCCTCAACCGGCGCGGCTTTTCCCCCACCCTGCTGTGCCACGAGTGCGGCTGGATAGCCGAATGCCAGCGCTGCGATCGCTATTACACCCTGCACCAGCATCAGCGTCAGCTGCGCTGCCACCACTGCGCCAGCCAGCGCCCGGTGCCGTATCAGTGCCCGCAGTGCGGCTCCACCCATCTGGTGCCGGTCGGGTTGGGGACGGAACAGCTGGAGCACAACATCGGCGCGCTGTTGCCCGATGTGCCGCTGACGCGTATCGACCGCGATACCACCAGTCGTAAAGGCGCGCTGGAGCAGCAGCTGGCGGAGGTGCATCGCGGCGGTGCGCGTATTCTGGTCGGCACCCAGATGCTGGCGAAAGGCCACCACTTCCCGGACGTCACCCTGGTGTCGCTGCTCGACGTTGACGGCGCGCTGTTTTCCGCCGACTTCCGCTCGGCGGAGCGCTTCGCCCAACTTTACGTGCAGGTCGCTGGCCGTGCCGGGCGCGCAGGCAAGCAGGGGGAGGTGCTGTTGCAAACCCACCACCCTGAGCACCCGCTGCTGCAAACCCTGCTGCATCAGGGCTACGATGCCTTTGCCCATCAGGCGCTGAGCGAGCGCAGCAGCGTGTTGCTGCCGCCGTTTACCAGCCATGCGCTGTTCCGCGCCGAAGACTATGATAATCAGCAGGCCAGCCTGTTTCTGCAGCAGCTGCGTAATCTGCTGGAAGCCAGCCCGCTGAATGATGAATCGTTTTGGGTGATGGGCCCGGTGCCAGCACTGCAGGCAAAACGCAGCGGTCGCTACCGCTGGCAGCTGCTGTTACAACACCCTTCCCGCGCCGTATTGCAGCGGCTTATCAAATCCAGCCTGCCGCTGATTAACACCCTGACGCAGGCGCGCAAAGTCAAATGGACGCTGGATATCGACCCGAACGAAAGCTGAGAACGTAACCGATTGCGTGGCAAAGTTATGCGGTAGATCGAAAAAAGTCGCACAAGTCACAGTTTTCATGCAAATTAAGTAACAGCACGTCGTTAGATCTGTTAAGAATGCAGAGTTATCCGCTCGGTTCGCGGTAAACGTCATTACTGCCATAAAAATCGTCATCAGTTGGTCAGTTCAACCTGGCGTGAGGAGAAAAGCGTTGGGGCACAATCAAGAGACAACAGTGGCGACCATGAAGGACGTGGCTAAACACGCAGGCATATCGACAGCAACCGTCTCCCGCGCGCTGATGAATCCGGGAAAGGTCTCTGAGGCGGCGCGTTATAAAGTAGAACAGGCGGTGATCGCCGTTGGTTACTCCTCCCACTCAATGACGAACAGCTCGTAACGCAGCGAGTCACGCGACGTGCTGGTGATCGTGCCGGACATGTGCCCCGTTCTTTAAGTGAAATTATTCGCGGCATCAAAGTGGTGGCGGCATCCGAAGGCTATCTGGTTCTGATTGGCGACTGTGTCCACCAGAATCAGCAGGAAAAATCTTTCCTTAACCTGATGCTGACCCGGCAGATTGATGGCATGGTGCTACGCTGTTCCAGCGTGCCGTTTGAAACGGGCGTCGAGGAGCAGCGCAACCTGCCGCCGGTGGCGATGACCAACGAGTTCGCGCCGGAGCTGGAGCTGCGGACGGTATACGTCGACAACCTCGCCGCATCGCCTGCATTGCCGGACCGGATGATATGCTGCTGTGCCAGCATCGCCTGCAGGGCTACATCCAGGCGCTGCGCCGTCACGGCATCTCGGTTAATTCGCAATATATCGTGCGCGGTAAATTTAGTTTCGATGCTGGTTCACAGGCGATGAAACATCTGATGAGCCTGCCTAAACCGCCCGACGCGCTGTTCTGCCACAGCGATATCATTGCGCCTGGCGCCATGGCGCAGGCGAAGAATATGGGCCTGCGCGTGCCGCAAGATATCTCACTGATTGGCTTTGATGATATTGAGCTGTCGCGCTACAGCTCACCACCGTCGCCCAGCCGCGCTTCAACATTGGTCGCGAAGCTATGCTACTCTTGCTGGAGCAGTTATAAAGCAAGATGGTGAGTAACGGCTCGCGGCTACTGGATTTTGAACTGAAAATTCGCGGCAGCACCGCCCCCTCACTGCGCGATGAGGACTAACCTTGGTGCGGCTGGAGTAGAATCAGCAAGCATATTCTTAGACATATCGCTGCTGGTCAAACTTCCGGCCCTTGAGTAACATGGCAGGCTATAACCGGGCACCCGTCCCCCATGCTTTCTGCCCGGCCTTACCTTCATTGATTATTAGCGGAACGATAGTGGCACAAAAAGATTATGTAGGCCGCGGGCGTTCGACAGGGACTCGTCGCAAAAAGACCGACAGTCGCAGCAAGAAGCGCAGCAGTGGATCCGATGTACCAAAAATCATGGTAGTGCTGGCAGTTGCCGTTCTGGTCACCTTTATTGGTGGGCTGTGGTTTATCGCGCATCATAAAAAAGAAGATGTGCCGGTTGATATGCCGGTTATTCCCGATCATAAAGCCACTGGCAACGGACTGCCGCCGAAGCCGGAAGAGCGCTGGCGCTACATCAAAGAACTGGAAAATCGTCAGCTCGGCGTACCGACGCCGACCGAGCCGACATCGGGCGGCGAAGCGCACTCGCAAACGCAGTTAACCGACGAACAGCGCCATCTGCTTGACCAGATGCAGGCCGATATGCGACACCAGCCGACCCAGCTCAACGAAGTGCCGTGGAATGAGCAGATCCCGGCGCAGCGCCAGCAGCAAACCCAGCTGCAGCAACAGTCGCGCATGCCACAGCAGCCGGTTCGCACTCAGCCGCAGCAAGCACAGCAGCCCGCCGCGCCAATTACTCCGGTCACGCATGGGCCGGTGCGCCAGCAGCTGAAGCAGGAAACTACTGCTGCCGCGCCGAAAGTGGAAACTAAGCCGAAAAAGGCCGAAAAAATCAACGGTCAGCGCTGGATGGTGCAGTGTGGATCGTTCAAAGGGACCGAGCAGGCGCAATCCATTCGCGCCCAGCTGGCCTTCGAAGGTTTTGAAAGCCGTATTACTACCGGCGGCGGCTGGAATCGCGTGGTGATGGGGCCGTATAACAACCGCAGCGGAGTCGACAGCACCCTGAAACGCCTGCGCGGTTCCGGTCACTCAAATTGTATTCCTCTCTCTGTGGGGGTTGAAACCCTCTAATCCCGCCCCATATCTGATTGCATCAGCGCCCCGCACAAGCAGTGCGGGGTCATCTTCCGACTGCAACAAGGGGTCTGCCCGTGACAACAATAGTAAGTGTACGACGCAATGACCAAGTAGTAATTGGCGGTGATGGTCAGGCTACCCTCGGCAATACCGTAATGAAAGGCAACGTCAAAAAAGTGCGTCGTCTCTACAATCACAAAGTCATTGCCGGTTTTGCTGGCGGTACCGCAGATGCCTTCACCCTATTTGAACTTTTTGAACGCAAACTGGAAATGCACCAAGGCCACCTAGTGAAAGCGGCCGTTGAGCTGGCAAAAAACTGGCGCACCGACCGTATGCTGCGCAAGCTCGAAGCGCTGCTGGCCGTAGCCGACGAAAACGCCTCGCTGATCATTACCGGCAACGGTGACGTTATCCAGCCAGAAAATGACCTCGTTGCCATCGGTTCGGGCGGTCCTTACGCTCAGGCCGCAGCTCGTGCGCTGCTGGAAAATACCGACATCGGCGCACAGGATATTGTAGAAAAAGCACTCGGTATTGCAGGTGATATCTGCATCTATACCAACCACAATCTCACCATCGAATCACTACCGTCTAAAGCGAAAGGATCCTAATTTATGTCTGCTATGACTCCGCGCGAGATTGTCAGCGAACTGAATAGATTTATAATTGGTCAGGATGGCGCAAAGCGGGCCGTGGCCATCGCCCTGCGTAACCGCTGGCGCCGTATGCAGCTTGATGAAGAGCTGCGTTATGAAGTGACCCCAAAAAATATTCTGATGATCGGCCCGACCGGCGTCGGTAAAACCGAAATTGCCCGCCGCCTAGCGAAACTAGCCAACGCGCCGTTTATTAAAGTTGAAGCCACCAAATTCACTGAAGTAGGATATGTCGGTAAAGAAGTTGATTCGATTATCCGCGATTTGACCGATTCTGCGCTGAAAATGGTGCGTTCTCAGGCTATTGAGAAAAACCGCTACCGCGCCGAAGAGATGGCGGAAGAGCGTATTCTTGACGTGCTGATCCCACGGGCTAAAAACAACTGGGGCCAGAACGAAACATCCGCGGAACCGTCTGCTTCGCGCCAGTCATTCCGTAAAAAGCTGCGCGAAGGCCAGCTGGATGACAAAGAGATCGAAATCGATCTAGCCGCTGTATCGGCCAACGGCGTGGAGATCATGGCGCCTCCCGGTATGGAAGAGATGACCAGCCAGCTGCAGTCGATGTTCCAGAACCTCGGCGGCCAGAGACAGAAACCGCGCAAGCTGAAAATCAAAGAAGCGATGAAGCTGCTGATTGAAGAAGAAGCGGCGAAGCTGGTCAACCAGGAAGAGCTGAAGCAGGAAGCCATCGATGCGGTCGAGCAGCACGGTATTGTGTTTATTGATGAGATCGATAAAGTGTGTAAGCGCGGCGAATCCTCCAGCCCGGACGTCTCCCGCGAAGGCGTACAGCGCGACCTGCTACCGCTGGTAGAAGGCTGTACCGTATCGACCAAGCACGGCATGGTGAAAACTGACCACATCCTGTTTATCGCCTCCGGCGCATTCCAGGTTGCCAGCCCGTCTGACCTGATCCCTGAGCTGCAGGGCCGTCTGCCGATCCGCGTTGAGCTGCAAGCGCTGACCACACACGATTTCGAGCGTATCCTCACCGAACCAAGCGCTTCGATCACCGTGCAGTACAAAGCGCTGATGAACACTGAAGGCGTGGAGATTAACTTCACCGAAGACGGCATCAGCAAAATCGCCGCCGCCGCATGGCAGGTTAATGAAACCGCTGAGAACATCGGTGCGCGCCGCCTGCACACCGTGCTGGAGCGTCTGATGGAGGAGATCTCCTACGATGCCAGCGACCTGACCGGGCAGTCGTTCACTATCGATGCCGAATACGTCAGCAAGCACTTGGATGAACTGGTAGCCGACGAAGACCTCAGCCGCTTTATCCTGTAATCCCTGCTCCCCTCATCTCGGCACCTGCCGGGATTTTTTTATCCTGCCTGCCTGCACCTTGACCTAGATTAACTCTTCCTGCCGCCGTCGCGCGTAAACTGCCCGCCGAACCCGCTCTGGCATTCGCATTTGCCGGACTCGACCTGTCGCGGATCGGAGGTGCAACCCACTATGGAAAACGTAAGCGTAAAGCCAGCGCCGTATTTAGCCATTAAGCCAGTGCGGGTAACTTAGACGCTCACATGTTACAGACGGACATCTAAGTATGGAAACCCAATCCTGGCGAAAAGAACCTCGTAAAAATTATTCGAATGACTTCAAGCTCCGTGACGCTGTTCATCATGCCGTCTTTTACGATATCACTGGTATAGCCTCCATTCGTGGCTATCCAGTCCAGCGCTTCCCGGTCGCAGCAGTCCAGAGTGAACGTGACCCGCAACTTATCGCCGTCATCGCAGTTGAACTCAAAGCCATCTGAGCACCATCGCTGGTTACTTTGCGCCACTGCCACTTTACCGTTATGAGAACGAGGCTCCGCTGCTGCCCCTTTTCTCTCCAGAAGCAGATGATTATCGCGCATCACTCTGTAAACCCTTTTGACATTCACTGTTTCTGCTCCCTCATCTTCGTTTTCCTTGCGCAGAAGCGCCCAGACCCTGCGGTATCCGTAGGTTGATAGTTCAGCGATGTGTTTCACTATCTGGGCTATAAGCACCTCATCGTCATGATACCGCCGACGACGTCTGTCCTGCCAGTCTGACGGTCGGTGAATACAGAGCGACAGCTGCGCACGCGACACA
>NZ_MAYS01000104.1 GCF_001756855.1 Candidatus Erwinia dacicola
ACGCTTCCTGGATGACCGCGTTCAGTGCTTTCTCCGACAGCCTGCGGGCCTCAAGGAAGGACGGGAAGTACGAGCCTTCACGCAGCTTCGGTATACGCAGGTCCAGGGTACCGAGGCGGGTGTGGTACTGACGGTCACGGTAGCCGTTACGGTAGGTCTCCCGCTCGTCACTGCGCTCATGAGGCTCTGCGTTGATGCGCTGAGTGACATCGGCCTCCATGATGCGGTTGAGCATAAATTCGGTGAGTTCACGCAGAAAGTCCTCGCCGCCGAGTTGCATCAGGGTGTTGCTGAATGTCATGCTGTTGTCGGCCATCGGTTGACTCCTTCTGAGATAATTGTCTAATTAACCATTACCTTACCGGATAAGCCAATGGCGCTCACCATCCTTCCAAATTTACACCACGTCCTAAGACTCTACCGAGCCGGTTCAGGGCGCGCTGCTGAATATGCGGACGCCGGGCAACGTTCATGGCCCACACCAGGCCGAACAGCGGAAACGCTCCCCGCCCGGCCAGGCGAAGCCAGTCGTTATCCAGCCCGCACAGCATGCTGAGGTGGTCTCCCACCATTAGGAGCAGCGCCACGGTTTTAATCAGGTCAGCCTGCCCCGGCGTCCATATGAGCAGACGCTGCAGCCAGCAGTCGGCCGCCACAACCAGGGGAAATAACGGATGGTCTTCAGCCCGCATTTCAGTCTCCTCCCAGGGTCTTTTCACGCTCAGGGACGCGCACCGTCTCACGCTCCATCTGCTGCAGGCGGTCCCGCTGCGCGCTCTCGTGCACCACCTGAGACACCGCCTCATCCCGACGGCGCTCTTCCGGCGCATCCGGCAGCGTGAGAGGGGATGGCGGCATTTCTTTTACCCGGTCCATATCCCGCACAACATCCTGCATGGCGACCTCAGCCCCGGCGGCTGGCTCGTCGCCGCTGCGGGCCATTTCTCGGACCGCCTCTTCTGCGCGCTTATCCAGCTCCCGCTGCACCTCAGCCTCCCGGGCGTGCTGTGCCAGCACCTCCGGCGGGACCGTCTCTGAGGGCTGCGTACCGGCGCCGTCGGGCAGGCCGTCGGCCCAGACCCGACCGCCGGTAATGGCGCCGGGGTTCCACGGTCGCGCCTCGCCTTCGAGCCGCACCACCACGCCACTCTGCGGATTCTCCCGCGCGAGCCGCACGCCCTCCTCCATATCCCGCGCCAGCAGCGACTCACCGTTACGGCTGGCCTGCAGGCCCGCAAACGCGGCGTCCCTGCTGCCCATCACCCGACCTTCGCCAGCGAACCCCTTAAGGTGCCCGTCTCCGGACGTCAGGGTACTCAGCCAGACGCCCGCCTGCCTGCCGTTGCAGGTCGAAGGCCGGGAGCGCCACGTGCGGCTGCGGGTATTTCCGCCCCGGCGAGATAAATTTCGCCATCGAGCTTTCGGGCTGCAGCCCGGCCTGGCGCAGCGCAGCGCGACCGGCAGGCACCTCACCCAGCGCTTTTGCCGTCGCCGTCAGGCGGGCGGCATTCGCGACGGCGCGGTCGCCGCGCGGCTCCAGAATGTCATGCGCCGTACTTTTCGCCTGAGACTTCTCCATCGCGGCCACCCACTTCTCCCGGTTGTCGGTGTAGACCTGGGCGTGCTGCTTCATGCGGCTCAGCGCCACGTAGGCCGACTCAAAGCTCACCATCTGCCTGCGTCCGCCTTCCGTACCCTGCAGGGAGATGGAGAACGGCTCGCTCGCCCCCTGAGAGCCGTTGACGGTGACGGCGTAGGCCAGATCGATATGCTGCTCCGCGCGCTCCGCCGCCGGGTTAACCGTGCGGGTCTGCCTGCCGTCGGTCAGCGTGACACTGTCACCTTTTATCTCACTGACCGACCAGACGCTGTTGGCCACGAAGCCCCGTTCGTTATCGCTTTTCGAAAAGTGCATCGCCCCATTCCCACTCGAAACGCAACAAAACCGAGGGGGCTTATGCCGCCAGTAAGTGCGTTAAAAATACCTCGTTGGGGGAACGATAGCCCAGTGATTTTCTCCCGCGCGTGTTGAGTATGTGTTCGAGTTCAGCCATCTTGCGATGGCTCACCTGACTGAAGTCGGTTCCCTTGGGGTAAAAGCGCCGTATCAGACCGTTGGTATGCTCATTCAGGCCACGTTCCCAGGAATGGTATGGGCGTGCAAAGT
>NZ_MAYS01000105.1 GCF_001756855.1 Candidatus Erwinia dacicola
TGCGCTCATGAGGCTCTGCGTTGATACGCTGAGTGACATCGGCCTCCATGATGCGGTTGAGCATAAACTCGGAGAGCTCACGCAAACAGTCCTCACCGCCAAGTTGCGCTAGGGTGTTGCTGAATGTCATGCTGTGATCAGCCATCAGTTTGTTCCTTTTAAGATAATTGTCTGATTAACCATTACCTGACCGGATAAGCCAATGGCGCTCACCATCCTGCCAAATTTACACCACGTCCCAAGATTCTACCCGGTCTATCAGCAGATGCTGCAGCTGAACACCCACACCAGCTACCTGCACGAAGCCATTCTTGACTACTGCGAACAGCTGCTTGCTACCGCCCCGGCGGGGATCGACCGCGCCATGTATATGTGAACCGGATCCGAGGCCAATGACCTAGCGATCCGCGTGGCGCGCGCTTACAGCGGCAGCAGCGGGCAGCCGCTGGCCGCCACCACGCGCCTAGTTTGCCGCTGAGATCCAGAAGCAGATTGACGACATAACCGCGCACGGCATTAAGTTCACCGGTTTCCTTGCCGATTCGATCTTCTCCTCCTATGGCGTGCTGCTAGGGCCGAAAGGCTTCCTCAGGCCGGCTATCGACGTGGTGCATAAAAACGGCGACATCTTTATTGCTGACGAGGTGCAGCCCGGCTTTGCCCGCCATGATGTGGTGCCGGATGTGATCACCACCGGCAAGCCGATGGGTAACGGCATTCCGGTCTGCTGGCGAAAAGCGAAGTGCTGCCGGCTTTCAGCGACTATATCCCGTACTTCAACACCTTTGGCGGCAACCCGGTGGCGATGGCCGCCGCGCAGGCGGTGCTGAACGTGATCAAAGAAGAGGGGCTGCAGGAGCATAGCCGCGTGGTGGGCACGAAGCTGCTGGCGGAGCTGTCCACTCTGAAAGAGAAGTATGAGTGCGTCGGTGACGTGAGCGGCGCCGGTCTATTTATCGGCTTTGAGCTGGTAAAAGATAAAGCCAGCAAGACGCCGGATAAGCAGCTGGCGCTGTATATTACCGAAATGCTGCGTGATAACCGCATGCTGACGTCGGTCGTCGGCCCTTACGGCGTACTGAAGCTGTACCCGCCGCTGGCTTTCTAGGAAAGCGATATCAACTGACTGGTCGGCGCGCTGGATAAATCGCTGGTCGCGCTGGGGCACTGATATAGCGGGTTTGGCATACCCGACTCCACGATCACTAATTCTCCGTAGGGGCGAGGCAT
>NZ_MAYS01000106.1 GCF_001756855.1 Candidatus Erwinia dacicola
ATATCTTTGCAACAATGCCCCGTTTATTCAGGAGAAGTCATAATCATGTACTGTCCGGTCATTGAGCTGACGCAGCAGCTTATTCGTCGCCCTTCCCTCAGCCCGGATGATGCCGGTTGTCAGGCTATTCTGATTGCCCGCCTGCAGGCGCTAGGCTTCACTATTGAACCGATGAACATCGGTGATACCCAGAATTTCTGGGCGGGGCGCGGTCAGGGTGAAACCCTAGCATTTGCCGGCCACACCGACGTGGTGCCGACCGGCGATGCCAACCGCTGGATCAACCCGCCGTTTGAACCCACCATTCGCGACGGCATGCTGTTCGGCCGCGGCTCGGCCGATATGAAAGGCTCACTGGCGGCGATGACCGTGGCCGCCGAGCGCTTTGTCGCCGCGCATCCAAACCACAAAGGCCGCCTAGCGTTCCTGATTACCTCTGATGAAGAGGCCTGCGCCATTAACGGCACGGTGAAAGTCGTGAAAGCGCTGATGGCGCGCAACGAGCGCATGGATTACTGCTTGGTGGGCGAGCCGTCGAGCACCGAAGTGGTGGGTGACGTGGTGAAAAATGGTCGTCGCGGGTCAATGACCGCCAACCTGACGATTCACGGCGTGCAGGGCCATGTGGCTTATCCGCACCTCGCCGATAACCCGGTACACCGTGCAATACCCGCGCTGAATGAGCTGGTAGCCACCGAGTGGGACCAGGGCAACGAATTCTTTCCGCCGACCAGCATGCAGATTGCCAACGTGCAGGCCGGCACCGGCAGCAATAACGTGATCCCTAGCGACTGCTTCGTGCAGTTCAACTTCCGTTTCAGCACCGAACTGACCGACGAGCTGATCGTTCAGCGCGTGCAGGAACTGCTAGACCGCCATCAGCTGCGCTATAGCATTGAGTGGAAAGTGTCCGGTCAGCCGTTCCTGACCTCACGCGGTAAGCTGGTGGATGCTGTAGTTAACTCAGTTGAGCACTATAATGAGATCAGACCGCAGCTGCTCACCACCGGTGGCACCTCTGACGGGCGCTTTATTGCCCGCATGGGCGCACAGATAGTGGAACTGGGTCCGGTGAACGCAACCATTCATAAGATCAATGAGTGTGTCAAAGCCGCCGATCTGCAGCTGTTAAGCCGCATGTATCAGCGGATTATGGAACAGCTGATTGCCTAAGCGATCTGGGGTGAAGATATGGAATTTTTAAAGCATTACTGTTGGATATTGGTGATCCTGCTGATGATCGGTATTCTGATGAATGTCTATAAAGGCCTGAAGTGTATCGATCATAAAAAGTTTCTTGATAACAAGCCTGAACTGCCACCGCATCGTGATTTCAACGATAAGTGGGATGACGAAGACGACTGGCCGAAAAAGAAGTAGCCTCAAATCCTTATTTAATTTCATCCTGATGGTTAGGAGATTGAATCGTATCTTTGGAGATCGCCTGACCATGACTTCCATCGCGCACCATCCCTATGATAACGCAGTTAAGCGGGCACTGTTGCAAAGATATTGATGAGTTAGCCTTTCGTGTTATTGAAAGGTCTTATCTTTCAAAGACTCTGCTCACCAGACGCATCTCGCCTAGGGGATGCCCCAAATAAAATGATTCTGCCTGACCTTTTTGTAGCGCACGCATCACTTCAATGCCTTTGATTGTGGCGTAAGCCGTCTTCATTGATTTGAAGCCCAGCGTGGCGTTGATTATCCGTTTCAGTTTGCCATGATCGCACTCAATTATATTATTCCGGTACTGTATTTGCCGGTGATGCACATGCTGCGGACATTTACCTTCCCGCTTCAGCAATGCCAGCGCCCGCCCATACGTCGGGGCTTTATCTGTGTTGATCAACCGTGGAATTTGCAGGCGCTTCGTATTATTCAGAAGTTTACCCATAAAGCGATAGGCGGCTTTGGTGTGACGACGTGAAGACAGGTAAAAGTCAATGGTGCAGCCCC
>NZ_MAYS01000107.1 GCF_001756855.1 Candidatus Erwinia dacicola
GCCGTTCTTGCGCACCTTCACGTAGGTCGCATCCAGATACAGGTAGGGCCATTCTCCCTCATCCTGCCAAATTTACACCATGTCCTAAGACTCTACCCATAATCTGTTCCCGGTGGGCAATATGACCGGCTTTCCGGGACTGAAAGAGATCATCCCGGAAGAGAAGTGGATAGACCGCCGCGTGGTATGGGACTGCCGCGTCAATCTGCTGACCAGCCAAGGGCCGGCACGGCGATCGATTTCGCACTGAAGCTGATTGATTTAGTGGCAGGGAAAGAGAAAGCACGTGAGGTGACCGAACAGATGGTGCTGGCGGCGGGGATTTACGATTACCGCGATTAACAAGTTAGACACGGGCCGATCAAAAGAAAGCGATCGGCCCCTACATGTAGGGGCTGACCCTTTTTTCGGTCAGTCCTTAGAACGTTAAGGGCGATAAACCTTAACGTTTTTGAAGCCCTGCTCGTGCAGATAGAGCGCCTGTAAGCGGCTCATCACGCCACGCTTGCAGTACAGCAGCCAAGTTTTGCTCTGGTCGAGGTTGCCAAACTGCGTACCCAGCTTATAGAACGGCAGTGATTGAACGTCAACACCGTCAACGTCCAACGGGCGGGCTTCCTGCTCATCGTTCGAGCGAATATCCAGCACCACATCGTTTTCGGCAAACGACGCCACCGTTTCGACTTTCACCACTTCCTCTTCGGTTTTCTCTGCAATCTTGCAGATATCCACGTTGGTTGCTTGCTCAACCATGCGGTCGAGAATAGAGAAATCAAAGTTCTGCTCTTCAGCCTCAATTTTCGCTTTGACCGCTTTCACTGTCGGGCTTTTTGAGATCACGCCGCAGTATTCCGGCATGGTACGGGCAAAATCTTCGGTGCCAATCTCACGCGCAATCTTAATGATGTGCTCTTTATCGTGAGAGATCAGCGGGCGCAGAATCAGGGTATCGCTGGCATTGTCGATCAGGCGCAGGTTGGTCAGCGTCTGGCTGGAGACCTGTCCCAACGCTTCGCCGGTGACCAGTGCCTGCACGCCGTAACGCTCAGCGATCTGTGACGCGGCGCGCACCATCATGCGCTTCAGCACCACGCCCATCTGGCCGTCATCCACTTTTTCCAGAATCTCACCGACCACTGGCTCAAAGTCGATAGCGACAAACCGTACGCGGTGCGAGCTACCGTAGCGTTTCCACAGATAGTGGGCCACCTCACGAACGCCAATCTCATGAGCAGCACCGCCAAGGTTAAAGAAGCAGTAGTGCACGCGACAGCCGCGGCGCATCAGCATATAGCTGGAAACCCCGGAGTCAAAGCCGCCAGAAATCAGCGACAGCACGTCCTCCTGGGTGCCAATCGGATAGCCGCCGATACCTTCACAACGCGCGGTTACCAGCACCAGTTTGTCATCTTCAATCTCAAGATTGACCGTCACTTCCGGGCGGTTCAGCTGAACCTGGGCGCTGGCGACGTGCTGATTCAGGCCGCCACCGACGTAGCGTTCAACGTCCTGCGAGCTGAACGCATGCTTACCGCGGCGTTTCACGCGCACGCAGAAGGTTTTGCCTTCAATGCGCTCGCGATTCATCTCCAGCACCTGCTCAAAGATATTATGCACATCGGTATACGGACGATCATCTACCGCCAGCACATGGTGGATACCGGGAATGCGCGTTAGCTCGGCCACAATCGCCGCACGCTGGCTTTCATCCTTTGCACGCACTTCAACGTTGTCCCAGTGGCGCACCACGGCAAGGGTTTCATCAAAAGGTTTAAGGACGTTGCGAATGTTTCCGGTCAGGATTTTGATAAAACGCAGGCGAACTGACTGACTTTTAATCGTAATTTCAGGGAATAACTTAATGATAAACTTCATGGCGGTATATATTCGTCAGGTAATTAAGTGCTGTAAAGAGGGGCACTTAACTGATAAAATCAGAGTTTTGCAACAGGCTATTGCTATTGCTATTTTTGCATCCAGAACAACAGTATATCATCTTTGACCGGTGACTGCTGCCGATATCACTCTTCCCTGCCGCGTGAAAAATGCAGGGGATATTTTGCTAATCATTTAGAGTCGGCTACCATGAGCGCTTGCTGATGAAAAATGATAAGTCAGGATCTAAAAATGCCGAAAAAGGCCGAACCGTCTGCTAGTTTTGAAACATCGCTACAGCAGCTGGAACAGATCGTCACCCGTCTGGAAAGCGGCAACCTACCGCTGGAAGAGGCGCTGAATGAGTTTGAGCGCGGGGTACAGCTGGCACGTGCAGGGCAGCAAACGCTACACCAGGCCGAGCAGCGGGTACAGATATTACTCAGCGATGATAAGAACGCCGATCTGACGCCTTTTACGCCGGAAAATGATTGATGGATTTTAACCTGATACTTAGCGCGCACTTTCAGCGAGTTAACGCTGCGCTTCAGCGCTTTATCTCCGGGCAACCATTTCAGAGTTCTCCTCTGGTGAATGCCATGGAATATGGTGCATTATTAGGGGGTAAAAGGCTACGCCCTTTCTTGGTCTACGCCACTGGCACCATGCTACACGCTGACGATGCAGCACTGGATGCCCCGGCGGCTGCAGTAGAATGTATTCATGCGTATTCTCTGATCCATGACGATTTACCGGCCATGGATAACGACAGCCTGCGGCGTGGCCAGCCTACCTGCCATATTAAGTTTGGCGAAGATACGGCGATTCTTGCCGGTGATGCCCTGCAGACTCTGGCTTTCTCCATCCTTGCCGATACCCCGATGCTAGGCGTCACGGCGGAGGCCCGTATTGCTATGCTGTCCGAACTGGCTCAGGCTAGCGGCGTGGCCGGCATGTGCGGAGGACAGGCGCTGGACCTAGCCGCTGAAGGTCAGCAGGTTGATTTAGCCGCGCTGGAGCAGATCCACCGCCATAAAACCGGGGCGTTGATCCGCTCGGCGGTCCGCCTCGGCGCATTAACCGCAGGCGAACGCGGGCGCGATGCCCTCCCTGAGCTTGACCGCTACGCCAACGCGATTGGCCTAGCTTTCCAAGTACAGGACGATATTCTAGACATTATTGGTGATACCGCCATTATCGGTAAGCGGCAGGGAGCCGATAAACAGTTAGGCAAGAGTACCTACCCGGCATTAATGGGGCTTGACAGTGCAAAGGCAAAAGCATGTGATCTGTATCAGGAATCCCTCAGCGCATTAGAAACGCTGGCCGCGCAGTCGTATGACACCACCCCACTGTGGGCGCTGGCAGGCTTTATAATTGAACGCGATAAATAACTTCCAAATGAGTCTCCGATGAGCTTTGAACCTGCAAAATACCCGACGCTTGCTCTCGCAAGTACGGTGCAAGAATTACGTTTGCTACCGAAAGAGAGTCTGCCAAAACTCTGTGACGAGCTGCGCCAGTATCTGCTCGACAGCGTTAGCCGCTCCAGCGGTCATTTTGCTTCTGGTCTCGGCGTGGTTGAGCTCACCGTTGCGCTGCATTATGTCTATAACACGCCGTTCGATCATCTGGTGTGGGACGTCGGCCATCAGGCCTATCCGCATAAAATCCTGACCGACCGCCGCGACCGTATCAGCACCATCCGCCAGAAAAATGGCCTGCACCCGTTTCCGTGGCGTGATGAAAGCAAGTTCGACGTGCTGAACGTCGGTCACTCCTCAACTTCAATCAGCGCCGGTCTGGGCATGGCAGTAGCCGCCGGCAAAGAAGGTAAAGGCCGCCGCACCGCCTGCGTGATTGGTGATGGGGCGATTACTGCCGGGATGGCGTTCGAAGCGATGAACCACGCAGGCGATATTAAAGCCGACCTGCTGGTGGTACTGAATGACAACGAGATGTCGATTTCCGAAAACGTCGGGGCGCTTAACAACCGTCTGGCGCAGATCCTCTCCGGCAAGATCTATTCCCGCCTGCGCGAAGGAGGTAAAAAGGTGCTCGGTAGCCTGCCGCCGATCAAAGAGCTGGTAAAGCGCACCGAAGAGCACTTGAAAGGCATGGTGGTGCCGGGAACGCTGTTTGAGGAACTGGGCTTTAACTATATCGGCCCGGTCGACGGCCATGACGTGCTGGCGCTGGTGCAGACGCTAATCAATATGCATGCGCTGAAAGGCCCGCAGTTCCTGCACATCATGACCAAAAAGGGCAAGGGCTATGCCCCAGCCGAAAAAGATCCGATTAGCTGGCACGCGGTGCCTAAATTTGACCCGGCCAGCGGCCTGCTGCCAAAAAGTGCCGACGGTCTGCCAAGCTACTCCGAAATTTTCGGCCACTGGCTGAGTGAAACCGCTGCTGAAGATAGCAAGTTAATGGCGGTCACCCCAGCGATGCGTGAAGGTTCCGGCATGGTAAGCTTCTCGCGCGATTATCCGCAGCAATACTTTGACGTGGCAATTGCCGAGCAGCATGCGGTGACGTTTGCCGCGGGCTTGGCGATTGGCGGCTACAAGCCGGTGGTGGCGATCTACTCCACCTTCCTGCAGCGCGCCTACGATCAGCTGATCCACGATGTGGCGATCCAGAAACTGCAGGTGCTGTTTGCCATTGACCGCGGCGGCATCGTCGGTGCCGACGGGCAGACGCACCAGGGTGCCTTCGACATCGCGTTCCTGCGCTGCATTCCGAACATGGTGATCATGACGCCAAGCGATGAGAACGAGTGCCGCCAGATGCTGTTCACAGGTTACCACCACAGCAGCGGGCCAAGCGCAGTGCGCTATCCGCGCGGCACCGGCACCGGGGCCCTCCTCGAACCGCTGGCATCATTGCCGCTGGGCAAAGGCTGCGTGCTGAGCCGTGGCGAAAAGTTGGCCATCCTCAACTTTGGTACGCTACTGCCTGAGGCCCGCACGGCGGCTGAAGCTTTGAATGCCACGCTGGTGGATATGCGCTTTGTTAAGCCACTCGACGAGGCGTTAATCCTTAAGCTGGCTGGCAGTCATGAAGCCCTTATTACCCTAGAAGAAGGGGCGATCAAAGGCGGTGCCGGTAGCGGCGTCAATGAACTACTGATGGCAAAACGTCAGCCGGTTCCAGTGTTGAATATCGGCCTGCCGGATGAGTTTATTCCACAGGGCACTCAGGACGAGATCCGCGTGGATTATCAACTGGATGCCGCCGGTATTCAGCAGCAGATCGCCAACTGGCTGACGCAGTAACTCTCCTTCAGTTCCCCGCGGGGGAGCCTGTCACCTGCTATGCTTGGGGTAAATAACCAACAGGATCGACCCAAATGAAAACCCTTAAGTTAGCCAATACCGACCTGACTGTCTCCCGCCTTTGTTTCGGTTGCATGATCTATGGTGAGCCCGATCGCGGCCGCCATGCCTAGACACTGCCGGAAGAGAGCAGCCGCCTGCTGATCAAGCAGGCGCTGGAAGCTAGGATCAATTTTTTCGACACCTCCAACAGCTACTCGGACGGCAGCAGCGAGGAGATCGTCGACCACGCCCTGCGTGACTTCGCGCGCCGCGATAAGGTCGTCGTCGCCACTAAAGGTCTATTTCTCGATGAGCAATCTTTCCGGCGGGCTGTCGCGTGCCAATATTTTGCAGTCGATTGACGACAGCCTTGAGCATCTCGGTATGGATCATGTCGACCTGCTGCAAATTCACTGCTGGGATTACAACACGCCGCTGGAGGAGACGCTGGAGGCGCTGCATGACATGGTGCAGTCCGGCAAGCGCGCTATATCGGTGCCTCTTCCATGCATCCCGAGCAGTTTGCCCGCGCGCTACATACAGCGGATAACAACGGCTAGACGCGGTTTGTCAGCATGCAGGATCAGTACAACCTGATCCAGCGCGAGAAAGAGCGCGAAGTGCACCTTCTGTGCCTGAAAGAGAATATTGCGGTGCTGCCGTGAAGCCAGAGCGCAAGGTCGGTTAACGCGCCCGTGGGGGGGAAACCACATAGGCGCTAACTTAATGTCCGGACCATCTGAAGAATACGTCGTCTGGGCGGCTCGTTGAGGCGATGGCCCACACACTTCAGTTTCACGACATACCCTTCCAGCGGGACTGACCTGGTAATGGCTCCACGTAAGCCACGGATAACCATTTTGTTATTCTCCACAAAAAGTTATCCCGCGAATTCAGATAATAAGTGCAACGCTCGGTCATGTAGATGGAGGGACGGTTAGCTACCGATAAGCTATCCTGCTCTTCCGACTAAAGATGAGCGAGTAACTATGAAATATCAGCAGTGAACCGAAGGATTACGATACCAGATAGCTCTGTTGTGTGAAGACAAAGTTAGTCAGGCCGAGATTGGTCGCCGGTTAGGCGTCTGTAAGTCAACAGTCTCG
>NZ_MAYS01000108.1 GCF_001756855.1 Candidatus Erwinia dacicola
CGTACCGATAAAAACATGGATGCATTACGGGTGAATCGTGCTTACCGATACCAAACTGAAAAACCTCAAGCCGCAGGAGAAACTGTATAAGGTTTCCGATCGTGACGGGCTGTATGTCGCGGTACTCACGTCAGGCTCTGTCTCGTTCCGCTACGACTACCGCATTAACGACCGCCGGGAAACGCTGGTGATCGGCCAGTATGGTCGTGACGGTATCAGCCTTGCGGAAGCGCGCGAGGAACTCATTGCCGCCAAAAAGCTGCTGAAGTCAGGCCAATCGCCTGCTGCGGCGAAACGTGACGGTATCAGGCAGATCGCCGGAGCCGAAACATTCACGGTATATACCGACACCTACATGAAACACGTCACCCTGGCCGACAGCACCCGCGCCATGAAGCAGGCAGTGATCGACAGGGATATCCTTCCCGCCCTCGGAAACAAGATGATGACTGAGATACCCACCAGAGTGGTGCGCGAACTTTGCGATCGTATCGTCGAGCGTGGCGGCCGGGCGACGGCGATTCAGGTCAGGGAGATAATCAGCAGCGTATACCGGTATGCCAACGACCGCAGGCACGGTCTGTTCAATCCGGCGGCCGACATTAAGCCATCATCCATTGCCATGTTTAAGCCGCGCGAGCGCACGCTGTCGCCTGAGGAGATCAGGATATTTTTCCGCGCGCTAGATGACGTCGGTGCTATGGGCACCATGAAGATGGCGCTGAAGCTGGTGCTGCTGACGCTGGTTCGCAAAAACGAATTTATCTCTACGACATGGGCAGAGATCGATTTCAAGAATTGGACATGGACGATCCCCGCCGACCGAATGAAGGCCAGGCGCGCGCATGTGATTTATCTTCCGAAGCAGGCGCAGGATCTGCTGGTTGGGTTGCAGATGTGCGCTGGTGGCAGTGAATACCTGGTGCCAGGGCGCTACAACTTCCGCAAGCCATTATCGAACGCCGCGCTGAACTCCCTTATCGACAGGACCGTGGAGACTATAACTAAAGACGGCGAGAAAATTCAGGACTTCACGGTGCATGACCTGCGCCGGACGGCAAGCACGCTGCTGCATGAAGCTGACTATCCCTCAGACTGGATAGAGAAGGCACAGGCGCACGAGCAGAAAGGAGTCCGGGCGGTTTACAACAAAGCAGAGTATGCCCGGCAGCGCTCCTATATGTTGCAGCAGTGGGCAGATATGGTTGATGCCTGGATTAACGGGGAGCACACCGATCTGGTGCCGTTCTCCCCGTCGAAGTTTGAGAGGTGGATGGAAGGAAAGGATTAAGCTGCCTCCCGTCTTGCCAGGCGGGAATTTCCATACGCCATAAGAGTATCGCGATCTACCGTCGTAAACTCGCAATGCGTTCTCGGGTATGGTTTCCAGATAAGCAGTAAGGAACCTTTGTTGTTACCGCTTACTGGCTTACCTGTTACCGGATTGATGAACGCCAAACGCCCGGCGGTGATGAATCGCACCACGCTGGCGGTCTGGATTGCCTCCCAGAACCAGCCAACCGATGTGTCTGCCGGTACCAGCATAACCGTGCCGATTCGATTGGCGCTCTCGGCGGCGGCCTTCTTAACGAATGGCGTAATGTCGCTGTACGGCGGATTCATCCAGACGTAGCCTGGCACATTCAGGTAATCAGCCCATGGCGTTTCCAGTGTGTTCTGCGCGGCAGTGATGAACTTGCGGCACAGCGCGTTATGAAGCGCTGCGGCGGCATCCAACTGGAAGCAGAACTCGGCATCCAGTGCGAAGAAGATAGCTGGTGGGGTTCGCCATAAATCACGCTGATCAGCTGGCGTATTACTTCCGGTGCAATCTGTCATACCGCCACCTTCTTGCTGTTCATCAGCTCAACCAGGCGCTGAGCCTTTAATGGGTTTCTGATAACGTCGCCGCTTGGTGCTACCCATCCGCGGCGGATGATGGAATAGGGCAGGGTGACACTGCCCACGGTAATTCCGTCGTGCGGGTTAGTCATACACCACCCCGCGACATCCGATTCCGCTGTAATCAAGGTGCTGGGTGCGGTTTCCTTTGGTGATGCACTGTTGCCGGCGCACCGCAATACGGGCGCGCTCCACTTCACCAATAGCAGCATCCAGGCACTGAAGCCACAGGCGGGCCGCTATGCGGTAATGCCCGCGGCGCTCGCGCTCGATGGCTCGGCTTTCGATCTCCATCGCTTCCGGCGTTACTGCCACCACTCTTTCGACACGGCGCTGCGACACGTAATCTTCGTGGTAGCGCTCAATCTTCGTCTTTTTCATTTGATCCAGACCTCTCAACTGATTACCGCCGCCAGCCACATCAGGTAGGCGACTACGGCCAGATACAGGTACACATCTGACCATCTGCCGATATGCTTCTCATGCTGCTGCACTCACAGGGCGATACACGCGGCGGTCAACTGGCGGCTTTTTTCCGGTGAACGTCGCCGGGCTCGCCGCCTTACGTTTATCCAGCCAAGCTTCAACTTCGCTCTGGTCCCACGCGCAGCGGCGGTCGGTGATCCAGAAACGGGACGGGAATTCGCCAGCCTGTTCCAGGCGGTCAATCGTGCTCCATGACAGTGGCACCACCGCCAGGAGTTCCTTCTTACCAAATGCACCTTTCATAAATACCTCTCTTGGTTGCAGGTGTGGCACCGCGGTGCCACGGTGGTGTTATTCGAATTCAGGACGCATATCGTTAAGCGTCGTCATGAATCCCTGGTGGTATTCTTCACCGAGCTTTTCAGCCATGGCGTTGATCTCATCTTCGGCACGCTTAAACATCGCCTTGGCATCTGCTGCGGATGAATCCAGGCTGTTCAGAATTGCGCTAACGTATTCCCGTGCTTCTTCGCGTTCAGAGTCAGAAACCACCGTCAGGCTCTGCTGCTCATCATCAACTACTGAATACTCGCCGGTGATAACTGCTGCGTTATCCTGGCTCAGGCCAGCTTCCGCGCGTTCATCCATCACAACAGCTTTTTGCAGTTCGATAGAGACAGGCAGGTATTTGAACAGGCGGCGGATCACCGTCTTTTTTGCCATTTCGTCGAAGTGGTCAACCCACGGTCCGCTGCTGCCGGCTTTGCTCAGGGCACGTACTTTTTCAACGTCTGCCCGGCTCATCACTTCGAACTGGACGCCGCCATCTTTCAGGCGGGCCACTGCGTATACATGGGTCAGTTCGCCGCGGTCACCGGTTTCGCAAGGTGAGTGCTCGAGCGTTTCTTCCAGGCCGTATGAATAGCTGAATTTGTCGTTTACATGGACGGTGCGCGCTGAGATGCTCAGGATCTGCCCGGAGCGGCGCGCAAGGTCAATCATCCCGCGATAGCCGATGATCAGCTGAGCTTCTGTCGATACCGTTTCCCAGCGGCCATTAATTTTCTGGCGCTTGTCGAACGGAATCAGGTACGCGTGTCCCAGTGCGCCCCCCGGTTCCAGTCCGAGCTGAGCGCATTGCATAATTGCACCGAGGAAACTGGCCTGGTCACATGCTGCCAGTTTTGGAACTTTGCGGATCTCGGTAGTGGCGATGCGCGCCAGGCGGTCGGCTGTCATGTGCTTTGGAAGAGCCAGCGCCATCTGAGCCTTGATTCTTGGATCCGCGAGCAACCCGGCCAGCGTGCTAGGTTTCTCGTTATGCTTTGCAACCTGGTTTCCGGTTGCTGCTGCCTTAAGTGCAGTGGTAGACATTTTTTCTCCTTACTTCATTCTGAAAACGCGTGATGTCGTTGCTGTTTTGAATTTTTCGTACAGGTCCGGGTACTCAACCTGGAATAATTTCTGATCGAACCGGTTGCTTACCTGAGATTTCCATGTGCAAATCGGTTTCCCGTCGATCGTCAGGATTGAGTGCTCCTGCATGTACAGCTTCAGCTTCTCCTCCGATACGGCGATTTCTTCTTCCAGTGACTTGCAACGTGATTTCATGTCGCGGAGGTCGTTGAAGAGCGCCAGGGCTTTACCGTCTGCCTCAATGCTTGAGCCGGAATCCTTCTCAAACATCAGAGAAATATCGCTGACTGTTGTCGCCTCCGGTGGGTTCAGGTTTATCACCCGATCCCAGAAGGAAACTTCTTTCTCCAGGATGGCTTGAATGGTTTCCTCATCACGCTCAACGCGATAAATACGGAAATCATCACCGCCGATCAGGACACCGAATACGCATACCTGCTTTCCTGTTACCATCAGCCCATGCATGGCCTGCGCCGTGTAATGCACAGGGATCGCATCTGTCTGAACTTCTCCCCATTCCTTAGCTTTGAATGGGCTAATCGTTTTGATCTCGATGTTCTCGCCGGTAGCTGCTTCTGCATCGATCTCTGCTGCGATAAAGCCGTAATCACGATGGATATACCGGTTGCCGCGATGAATAATTTCAAGGCCTGTCTCTTCAGAAAGCAGGTCAATTACGTATGGCTCCATACGCTGGCCACGTGTGAAAACTTTTTGCTTTGAAGGATCTACTGGCTTGATGCGTGGCTGCACCTTATCCAGGTACACCTCAAGCGGAGTACGCCACGGGCTAATCCCGAGAATACCGGCGACATCACTGCCGCCGAGGTATTTGGTCCTGTCCATGCTGCCGACGTTATGCATCATGCCGCAGTCCTCGCCGTGTCCAGCTGGTCAGCCAGATCCCACTTCGCGATGATGCTGGTCATCGCGGCCTGGTATGCTGCGAGAGCCTCTTCGAATTCAGTGCTCATCATCAGCTCTTCCAGAATCTCGGTGCGGACACCCTTGCGACCAAACTCGTAAAACGGCGCCTGCAACTGGTGGTGCGGAATTGCGTCGATCAGCTCTACCTGTCGGTCGTAGTGCATCTGGCTCAGCTGGTAGTTGCTGTCGATGCTGGTCATGATTTTTTTCAGGTTATTAACCTGCTGGATGTTCACTTGCTCACCCCCATATCCATTTCAGTTTTGACTGCCATCTTGGTGACAAACGCCCAGTTGATGACCTCATGCAGAGTGCGGCACTTGGTGCTCATTAGCCCGCACGCCGTAACGCAGTACCAACCGTTGATGATTTTCCACTGCATAATTCGTTACCTCAGTGTTACCTTTTAAGTAATGATTATCCTTATACGGTTTAAAGTCAATAGGTATGATTATAAAAAATTACCCGAAAGGTAATAGTAAGGGCAATAAAAAAGCCGCTCGATGGCGGCTTAGTATCTGAAATGTATGGTTTTATTCTTGCGTTTTACCGTTCTGAACAATCACAAAATCGACGTAGCTCTCAATCTTGCTCTTCTCGCTCTCAGGTAACAATGCGTAGCGGGCCCGGTCGTAATGGATGGTCGACGGGTCCCGGGGATGGATGAGCAGTTCATAGCCCCGGTGCCCGAACGCGCTGGCGATCGCCTCCAGGGTGGAGATAGAAACGCTAACCTCATTGTTCAGCATGCGGTTGATTGTCGCCTGGGCAACGCCGGACGCTTTCGACAACTTACCCTGAGATGACAGGTCGCGGTTGTTCTGCATCCATGCTTCGAGATTATGTGCCGCCAGCTGTCCGGTATCGGAAGGGGTGATCTCCTCCTGCGGAATGGCAACAGCGGATAATGAGTGGTCGACGTCCAGCCAGTTCGAAGGCTTGTTAGCCGCCTTCTCAATCTTGCGCGCTACCGTGTCGCCGACAACCTTCTGCCCGCGGGCCCAGCGGTTCACCAGGTTTGCCTGAGTTCCCAGTTTTTCCGCCAGACGAGTCTGCACCCCGTTAAAGTCACAGTCGATGATATCGTTAATATTCTGCCTGCGGATATCCTGAATACTTTTCATGCTCTGGTGAATCGCCTCATATATGAATTAGTTAGTGGTTCAATTAAAAGCGAATTTACCACACAGGTAAATGTACCTCACGGGTAACAAACCTTGATTTTTATTACCTTCTCGGTGAATATTTGTTATCTGAAATTAATATCAGGCAATAGCTATGAGCGAGAACGAAAAATTCGACTTCAAAAAACACTGGTTGCAACTCACTCCTGATGAGCGAAATGCCTTTGCTGACGAGGCCGGAACGACCAGCAACTACATCCAGACGCATCTGACAGGTCGCCGAAAAATTCCCGGTAAGACATTGATGAATGGGCTGTTTAAAGCATGTAAACAGCGCGACTGGGTAAAAACAAAGCCGGAACTGGCTATCTTCTTCTACGAATAAAACCTATTTCAAACCCCCATCAGGCCGCCTTCTGGCGGTCTTTTCATATCTATTCAACTCCCCAAGGTAATAATGATCCGAATATGGTTGATATTTTTTCGGACATCGCACAAAATCATCGTAACCATAACCAGAATCTGAGGTGAAGTGTGGAGATTATCACTCGTATGTCCGCTGCGAAGGCTGGACTGAAGCGTTATTACTCCGGGAAGCAGTGTAAGCGAGGCCATGACAGTGAGCGCTGGGTTTACAACGGCCATTGTGTGGAATGCACCATGGAGTCAAACCGCAGGCGCCAGGCTGAGATTAAAAGGATTATGGATGAAGCTGCGAAAGGCAACGTGCCGGAGGTGATCTGATGGCGCGCATCCGCACAATTAAGCCTGAGTTCTGGACAGACGAGGATATGGCTGAGCTTTCAGAACCGGCATGCCTTTTAGCGATTGGCTTGCTGAATTATGCCGACGATGAAGGGTACTTCAACGCCAACCCGAAACTGATAAAAGCGGCTGTTTTTCCAATCCGTGAACCGTCCGTTCCTATTCCGGTACTGATACAGGAGCTTTCCAACTGTGGTTATTTGTCCATGTTTTCCACCTCAGATGGCAAGCAATTTGGGGCAATTACAAACTTCCTCAAACATCAGGTCGTAAACAAGCCAAAAGAAAGCAAAATCAGATGTTTACCTCTAATACCGTATGAGTACGGTACTGATACTGGACAAGTACCATTAGGAATGGATCAGGGATCAGGGAAAGTAAAACCCCTCTCTCTGCGCGCGAAGAAATTCAAATCCCTCCAGTTGTCATTCCAGGTATCGGAGAGCCAATCGGCAAATTTACCATGCATGAAAACTGGCAGCCGTCAGATGACTTTGTCATGCGCGCCAGAATGTGGGGCCATGCACTACCTGCTGACGGGTACAAGAAATCAGACCTGATTGAATTCATCACCTACTGGATGGCGGAAGGCAATGTTATGCAACACGTGCAGTGGGAGCAGAAGTTTGCCCGGCTGCTGATGAACAGGAAAAAAAGAGCGGCAGGAAAGCGCGGTGACAGCTCTGACGATGACGTACCACACTGGAACAGCCCTGAGGGCTGGAAGGATTTCTTATGAGTAACGTATTCGCAGCAATTCAGAATCGTGATGCTGGTGCTCTGGCTCGCATGATGGGCCCTGACAATCACCATGACCAGCAGGACAACGTCGTTAACATCAGCGCAGAGCGTCTCGTCGATGCCCTGTTCAAGCAGCTTAAGCAACTCTTCCCAGCGGCTAAGCAGACCAACCTGAAGACCGTGCAGCAGGAAACCGACGCGAAGCGCCAGTGGATCGCCGCATTTGCCGAAGGTGGGATCCGTACCCGCGAGCAGGTATCGGCAGGAATGCGCCATGCCCGAGCCAGTGAATCACCGTTCTGGCCGTCGCCAGGGCAGTTCATCAAGTGGTGCAAAGACAGCAAGATGGTGCTGGGCGTGAGCATCGAGGACGTAATGGGAGAGTTCCACCGTTACGCCAAAGAGAAAAGCCTTCAGCCTAGCGGGCCAGAGCGATTCCCGTGGCACCACCCGGTCATGTACTGGATTGTGTGCGATACACGCCGGGCGATGTATCAGCGTCAGCTGAGCGAGGTGGAAGTCGAGAAGCATGCGCGCAAACTGCTGGATGAATGGGCTGCAAAAGTGGCCGCCGGTCACCAGATTCCGGATCCGGTTCTGAGCATCCAGGCGAAGCAAGAGCCGATACAAACGCCAGCGGACACAGGGGGGAGTGCTTACCACCCTCCCGGCAAAAGCTTCGGATGCATGCCGAATGCCGCCATTCTGGGAGGACTGACACCGGCCCAGTGGCTGATGGAGGAATACCGGCGAGGGAAAGCGGCAGGACTCATCAGGTAGCACCAGCGCGGCAGCGCATTTTTTTACGCCAGCATAATTACCTTGCAGGTAATACAATATGCGCATAGCTATTGATTTTAATTCTAATGTGGATTTAAATTACCTGAGAGGTAAGCCATGATAGCAATTTTAGGGATTGACCCGGGATGCAGCGGGGCACTGGTTCTCGTCACGGAACAGGGCGGCTACATCGACCATCTGCCAATGCCAACCATCAAGGTCGGAACAAAGTCCAGGGTGAACGGCGCAGCGGTAGCTGCATGGGTTCGGCAGTACGGAATCACTCATGCGTACCTTGAGCAGGTCGGTGCAATGTCAGGGCAGGGAACGGCGAGCATGTTCACGTTCGGGCATGCAGCTGGCGTAGCGGAGGGGATCCTCCAGGGACTCAACATTCCGTACACGCTGGTAACGCCGCAGGCCTGGAAGAAGTCAGCCGGGCTTATCGGCAGCGACAAGGACGCAGCGCGCAGCCGGGCCATTCAGCTTTACCCGGAACTCAGGGCGCTGGATGCCAAAGCGAAAGGCCAGGCCATCGCGGATGCGCTGTTAATCGCAAGGTTCGGGATCGGCGTTAAATAACGATCCTTTTTGATATCAACGTAATCAATAACTTATACGGGTAAGCGGGGGTAAAGATGGAATGCAATGTGAGTGAACAGGTAAAGCGCGGACATGAGCAGGCCGCAGATCTGAAGGCATCATGCGGCGCCGTCGATGTGCGCACTGTGGCGCAATTGATTAGCGATCTGGCTACGCAGCTAGATGTGCAACTGGCTCGCAGTAATACGCTGGCTGCGGAGAATGCGGGGCTGAAAAATGCAATCACCGCAGTAAGCAAAACATTAGAAGAGTGTGAGATTAACGGTGACGAATTGAAATATGTCGTCGAGCCTTCCGAATTTGATGCGTTGACTGATTTGCTGGACGAAACACCAGCGACCGACGCTTTCCTGGCTGAAGTGCGGGCCAGCGCAATCCCTGAAGGTTACGTACTCGTGCCTCAACAAATCTTCCTTGACCCATCCGACATTGAGTCTATTTGCTCGCAATGTGGTGATGGCCATGAATCAGGGTACGGCGATTTTACTGACGGGCTGCTGTGGGTTGGCAACATTCAACGTGACGACGGAAGTATTGTCCACGGCATGCATATCTCATCAGCCGATTACTCAGAGGAAGGTGGTGTGACAGTTTGCGAGTTCGCCGCCCAACTTCGCCAGGAGGCTGCCCAATGAGCAACATCGACAAACAGGTTGTGCAAGCAGTTGCAGATTTGAAAGCTGGTTACACCCTCGGTCACGCTGATGTTGAAATCATACAGCAGATGGCTCTTGACGCGGTGGCGCTGCTGGATGAGCTGGAAGCCACAGAGAAGAGGATTGCTGAGCTGGAGAGTGAGAATGCATACATCAGAAACCGTCACAAAGAACTGGACCTGTTAATCGGGAAAAACATTCTGGTAATGCAGGCCGCAATCATCGAATGGCAGGGAACTGGCGACGCCAAAAAGGGGCTGGCATGGATTTACAACACGCTGTTTGGTCCAGGTGAATTGCCGGACGAGGCGGAGAAAGATGCCCAAGCCTACTTTGACAGAAAATATGCTCCTCTCGACGAAGAACTCTTGAACCTTCACCGGTGGTTCTGGGAGCAGAGTGAGGCTGAGCGCGCCGCCGTAGCAGGTAAAGGAGAGTGATCATGGTTAAGTTGACCAAAAAAGAACAGGCATGGATCGATGAATTGCAAGAGGTGCTCGACCGTTGCCCATCACCGAAAAAAATCGGTTTTTACACCATCGGCAATCCAAATATTCACCTGTATGACCTGCGCAAATACAAAGAAGTTGAAAAGGCATTAGACATGGGCAAAGCGTCCGACTGGTCTCCGGCGTGCCGTGTAGCAGGGGCGCACATTGAAGGGACGATCGATTTCCCATCGCCCGTTGAAAGCACCGCAGGATGCGGACTAACCCATGAGCGAACTAACCAAAGAATGGCTCCAGCAGACAATCGCGGAGCTCGAAGAAGAGCGAGATGCGACTCCAGGCGCAGTAAACGAAGATGCGGCCAATGCTCTGGCGGCGATGAAGTTAGCGCTGGCATCGCTCGAAGCAAGGAGCCGCAAACTTTTTACCTGTAGCGCGTGTGGCTCCGAGGGTTTGGACGAGCCATTAGAGTCGAAGTGCCATTGCCATGAAGATGGCGCGCACTGGATTGAAAGTGTTGTTTACACCGCCCCGCCAGCTCCGTTTGTTCTTCCAGTCCAGCACTGGGAGGAATTGTGTCGTCAGAACCCCGACATGAGTATTGGTGATGCCATCATGCGAGCTGCTTGGTGGAACCACTGCGCCGCCATGCTTCAGGGTGCCGGTGGCAACTCTCCGGTGATTCCGGATGGCTGGGTGCTAGTGCCGGTTGAGCTTACCGGGGAAATGACCAATGCGATGACCGATGCGATTCTTGATGATCTTCATAACGTCGATGTGTGGCGCAGTGTACTCGCAGCAGCACCACAGCGGGAGGTGAAGTGATGGCTAATTCATTCTACATAGTGATATTGGCTCTGCTTTGTATGGGCGTGATTTACGGGTGGCTACCATGGTGAGCAAACTCAAACAGCGGCACCTGCGCCGCCTTAAAGCCGACGTGGCATGGTGGAAAGGCGAAGCCTCGGACCTGTACGCCAGAGTCATGGAGCAGGCCGACGAAATAGCCGAACTCCGCAGGCTGGTTATCCGCGTTCCGATGCCGGTGGTGGTCCCGGCGGATATCATCCAGGGAATTAACGTGAAGGGAGCATTTGCGATGGGGATCGAACGCTATGGTGATGCGATGCTGAAGTTGGCGAAAAAGGAGGATGGCAATGGCTAAGACAGCAGCAGAACGCAAAGCAGCGCAGCGCGCCCGCCAGGCTGAGGCAGGTGAACGCAAACTGGAGCTGGTGCTCGACGAGCAGGAAATGGAGATGCTGGTGCGGAACTGCGCCGGGCGCCGCCCTGGCCGTGAGCCATACGAGCTGAGCGAGTACATTGCTCTGCTGATCCGCCAGGATGATGCCCGAGTGCGCGGTCGCATTAAAGCTATCAGCGCCAACCAGTGCGGCAAGTGCGGCGACAGCCTGCCGGTGGATTCCTGCCCGTGCCAGGGAGATTCGCAGTGCTGGGTAACGCAGGGATGGCATGAAACGAAACTGGAGGTTATATGTCCGTAACGGATCTTCACAGCCTGCAATGCAGGATTAAAAAACAAGTCCAAAGTATTCACTCAAAAACAGCGCGAGTGGTGGCCACAAAGCGAGACCCATATCAGGTTGTCATTCTGCATCAAGCTTATTACCGCCTGAGAAACAAAGTGGCACCACGGGGTAAAGCATTCTGGCGATTAATGAGAATGGATTATTAACGTGACCTGTCACGGCGTATTGACTAAATCCTCACATGATTATACTGTTTAAATGTACAGTATTTTTATGTGAGGTTCCATTATGGGCTTTCCATCTCCGGCAAAAGACTACGCAGAATCCCGCCTTACCATCACCAGCATGTGCGGCTACGACGGCAACTGTCGAACCGTTGAGACGTCGGCTGGGTACGCAATCATCAACGTCGCAAATAAACCACATCCGGGTGACACCGTGCTTATTTCCTATTGCGGCCGCACGGAGTTCGCCATCGTGCAGGGGCGGGCGCTTATTGTTCCGGAGGGTGAGTCCATCGAAGGTGAAGAGCTGGACGACACTACAGTGCTGGGAGTCGTTACACATTTCCTCAACCGTGCCGGTAGCCAGGAAGACGATCCGATACCAGTCATGTAACATCTGCGCGGGCGTGATAGTATTACCTTCATAGTAATAAAATTACTAATGTGGTAATGATGCCCGCGACACCAAAAACCCACAAACGCAGATCAACGCAATATAAGCCTCTTACAGCGATGCAAGAGGCTTACTGCCAGTCCTACATTAAGACACCCGAAAACCAGTCTCAGGCGGCGATTGACGCAGGATTTTCGCCTAATACGGCAGCCGTCAAAGCCAGCGTGATGATGCGAGACGAAAGAATCCAGAAACGAATCGCTGAATTGATGGAGGAGCGCAACAAGCGAAACCGCGTCAGCGCTGATTACGTCCTCATGCGCCTGGTGGAGATCGACCAGATGGATGTGCTGGATATCCTGAACGACGACGGCAGCCTGAAACCGATCCGCGAGTGGCCGAAAATCTGGCGTACCACGCTCAGCGGGTTCGACCTGTCCTCAACCATCATGAACATGAACGAGGATTCGATAGAGACCATCCTCAAAAAAATCAAATGGCCGGACAAGGTGAAGAACCTCGAGCTGATTGGTAAGCACGTCGACGTCAACGCGTTCAAAGAGCGCCTGGAGGTTTCCGGCACTGTCACCATCGCCGAACGCATGGCAGCCGCGCGCCGCCGCGTCAAAGAGCAGGCTGGTGGTGAAGAATGACAGCCGCAGCCATGTCACCGGAAGAGCAGCTCGTCGAGGATATTGCTTCGTTCACGTATGACCCGCTGGGCTATGCGCTGTATGCGTTCCCGTGGGGCGAGGAAGGAACAGAGTTGGCACACGCCACCGGGCCGAGAAATTGGCAGGCTGACGCATTCCGCGAGATACGCGATCACCTACAGAACCCCGTGACGCGTCACCAGCCGCTGATGCTGGCCCGCGCATCCGGACACGGTATAGGCAAATCCGCTTTCATTTCGATGCTGATCAACTGGGGCATGTCCACCTGTGAGGACTGCAAGGTGGTGGTGACCGCCAACACCGACAACCAGCTGCGCACCAAGACCTGGCCAGAAATCATCAAATGGTCGAACCTGGCCATAACGAAAGAGTGGTTCACCTGCACCGCCACGGCGATGTACAGCAACGATCCTGGGCACGACAAACGCTGGCGCGCTGACGCAATCCCGTGGTCTGAGCACAACACAGAGGCGTTCGCCGGGCTGCACAACGAGCGCAAGCGCATCATCGTGGTATTCGACGAAGCCTCCAACATTGCAGATCTGGTGTGGGAGGTTGCCGAAGGTGCGCTGACGGACGAAGACACTGAAATCATCTGGGTGGCGTTCGGGAACCCGACGCGCAACACCGGGCGTTTCCGCGAATTTTTCCGTAAGTACAAACACCGCTGGAAGTGCGCGCAGATTGATTCACGCACCGTGGAAGGCACGAACAAACAGCAACTCCAGAAATGGGTGGACGACTACGGCGAGGACAGCGACTTCGTTAAAGTCCGTGTGCGGGGGATCTTCCCTGACGCGTCTGAACTCCAGTTTATCCCGACCGGGCTCACTGACGAGGCGATGAAGCGCGTAGTGACCGCCGGGCAGGTGGCGCACGCACCGGTGATTATCGGCGTCGACCCGGCATATTCCGGCGTGGATGACGCGGTGATATACCTGCGGCAGGGGCTGCACAGCAAAGTACTCTGGACCGGAAATAAGACCACCGACGATCTGATTATGGCGAAGCGCATCGCTGACTTTGAGGATCAGTACCAGGCTGACGCGGTGTTTATCGACTTTGGCTACGGTACCGGGCTGAAGTCCATCGGTGATGGCTGGGGCCGGACGTGGCAGCTAATTCCGTTTGGTGGAGGCTCGACCGATCCGCAGATGCTCAACAAGCGCGGCGAGATGTTCAACAGTTGCAAAACGTGGCTGAAGCTCGGCGGCGCGCTGGACGATCAGGAGACAGCTGATGACCTTTCGGCAGCAGAGTACAAAGTCAGGGTGGACGGCAAGATCGTCATTGAGCCGAAGGAAGATATCAAAGAGCGGTTAGGCCGCTCGCCGGGCAAGGGTGACGCGCTGCTACTGACTTTTTCTTTCCCGGTTACGAAGCGCCTGCGCATCCCTGGGCAGGAGAGTCAGCAGGGTAAGGCGGTCACAGAGTATGACCCGTGGAAATAACAAAGCCCGCGCATCGGCGGGCTGATTGTGACATGTCACGGCGTTATTAGCGTTTTCCCGCTTCAAGTATTGGCAGGTTTGCTTCGGTTGGAACATAAATAACCTGGCTCTTATTCTGTTGTAACCCGTCAATCCACAGATAGCGAAGGTATTCTTCGTTGTTGCGGAGGCTATCACCAATAATCTGGTTTGCCTTCGCTACTCCTTTGGCACGCTCAATTTCAGCGTCAGCTAACATGCGTGCAGATTCTTTTTTTGCGAGCGCTTCTTGTACAGCGATCTGCCTGTCTTACGTTGCTCGAGCCAAGGAAGCCTTCCCGGCAAGATTGCTGCTCCATACGTTGTAATATGGGCATCCTGCCATGCAAAGAGATATGAGAACTGTAAAGAAAAATACGACATGAAGAACGATCGTTCCCCATTTAATTTCGCGAGCATTATCGTCGTAATATCGACTCATGATTATCACCTTAAAAAAATGCCCGGACGAACCGGGCGAATGGAAGCAAGGGTCTACGGAGTGCCTTCCTTGGCGGGTGATGCAGGGTTTACAGCGCAACGTCATCGGAATGGCGCTCTGCTGTAAAAAGGGCGGTGGTCAGAAGTGGGAGCAACTGCCACCGCCAAAGCTACACGCATTGCCTGGTACTGCCGTATCACGGTCCTAAGGCGTGATTGGGTTGTGGTGGCCGGTGCGCCGGCGATAGCGTTTGTCGCGTGCTAATAGCAACTTTCACCACAACGGAAAGAGCACTCATGACTCGCATCATGTGGCGCAACCCCATGGCAGGGAGTCGAACCCTACAAATGCTCTTACCTGTTGTGTGCCTGTCTTTCCAGGCTGTCAGCAATTCGGTAACACGGCTTGCTTGCCGTGGCGTCTGGGCTGTTTAGACCCTTCAGCAATACGGGATATACCCGTTCAAGGTTATCGCCCACCCCCGCTAGGGTGTGGTGTTGTGTTTCCACAACATTGAGAGCACTGCTGCCGGCGTTCACAGTTTTCGGGCAGTCGACGACCTACACCCTAAGTACTCTCATCGTTATGGCCTCGTCTCTTCCGAGGTGTCACACCGTATCGCCACGATGGTGAATCGTCATGTCCGTGCATACCGAGAGTGACTTGCACATTCCGGCTACCTGCTCAGGGGAAGTTGTCAAGGACCCTGCCAGACCGCTACGACACATGTGCCATATGCCGTACTGCTCACACCTGGAAGCGCACTCACCAGTTTTGATTTAGCGACAAGACCTCACCGAACCGATATCAAAGTGCGCTTTCATGTTGTGTTACCTGAAGGGTAATAATTACAGTTAATTATGTCAATACACTACGTTAAATAATCCGTATATGGTTAAATTGGTAATAATTTAATCGTGTGTGAGGTTATCGCTATGTGTATCGGCAGCAAGCCATCAGTGCCAGCGGCACCAGAAGTTCAGGCCGCACCTCAGGAGCAGGACGCCGCTGTGGTCAGTGCGCGCGATGACGAAGAGCGCCGCCGCCGTGCTGCTGCCGGTCGTAACTCGACCATGCTCACCGGTGCCCAGGGCGACACTTCCGCCGCAAATACCAGCGGTAAAACGCTGCTCGGTCAGTAACGGAGCGCGCAGAGATGGCGGAAACCGAAAAAGAGCGGCTGCTGAAGCAGCTCGCACAGCTGAAGAATGAGCGCACATCGTTCGAGCCGCACTGGCGCGACCTGAGCGACTTTATCAATCCGCGCGGTTCCCGCTTCCTGACGTCTGACGTTAACCGTGACGATCGCCGCAACACCAAAATTGTTGACCCTACCGGTTCACTCGCTCAGCGCATTCTCGCCAGCGGCATGATGTCCGGCATCACCAGTCCTGCGCGCCCGTGGTTCAAGCTGGCAACGCCTGACCCTGACATGATGGATTACGGCCCGGTGAAGGTCTGGCTGGAAGTCGTGCAGCGCCGCATGAACGAAGTGTTCAACAAGTCGAACCTGTATCAGTCTCTGCCTGTCATGTACGCCAGCCTGGGCACTTTCGGCACTGCCGCCATGGCTGTGCTGGAAGATGACCAGGACGTGATTCGCACAATGCCATTCCCGATTGGCAGCTACTACCTGGCGAACAGCCCGCGAGGCAGCGTCGACACCTCATTCAGGCAGTTCTCCATGACCGTGCGCCAGCTCGTGCAAGAGTTTGGCCTGGACAATGTCAGCGCGTCCGTGAAGAGCCAGTGGGAAAGTGGATCGTATGAAAACTGGATCGAAGTAAACCACTGCATCACGCCAAACATCAACCGCGACAGCGGGAAGTTGGACAGCAAGAACAAGCCGTATCGCTCTGTCTATTTCGAGACTGGCGGCGACTCCGACAAGTTGCTGCGTGAATCTGGTTTCGATGAATTCCCGATTCTGGCACCGCGCTGGGAAGTTAACGGCGAGGACGTATACGCGTCTTCCTGTCCAGGAATGCTGGCGCTCGGGCAGGTTAAGGCGCTTCAGGTTGAGCAGAAACGTAAAGCTCAGCTCATCGACAAAGCTACAAACCCGCCGATGGTTGCGCCAACTTCACTGAAGAATCAGCGCGTTTCTCTGCTGCCTGGTGACGTGACGTATCTCGACGTGCTGAGCGGCCAGGACGGTTTCAAACCTGCGTACCTGGTAAACCCGAATACCGCCGACCTGCTGGCTGACATTCAGGACACCCGCCAGACCATCAACAGCGCCTACTTTGTCGACCTCTTCATGATGCTGCAAAACATCAACACCCGCTCAATGCCGGTGGAGGCGGTGATCGAGATGAAGGAAGAGAAGCTGCTGATGCTCGGCCCGGTGCTGGAACGCCTGAACGACGAAGCGCTCAATCCGCTTATCGACCGCGTGTTCTCCATCATGGCGCGCAAGAACATGCTGCCGCCACCGCCAGACGTTATGCAGGGAATGCCGCTGCGCATCGAGTACATCTCCGTTATGGCGCAGGCGCAGAAATCTATCGGCCTCACCAGTCTGTCGCAGACCGTTGGCTTCATCGCTCAACTGGCTTCAGTCGGTAAAACGGAAGCGCTCGACAAGCTCGACGCGGATCAGGCTATCGACGCGTTCTCCGAAATGTCCGGCGTATCGCCAACAGTCATCGTTCCGCAGGAGCAGGTGCAGCAGATTCGAGAAGACCGCGCCAAACAGCAGCAGGCAGCTCAGGCTCTGGCAATGGGTCAGGCCGTAGCGCAGGGCGCTAAGACGCTCAGCGATACGCAAACCGCAGATCCAAGCGCGCTGACAGCAATCACTAACGCAGTTGGAGCGACGCAGCAATGACGTATATCGACGACGAAGAACGCAAATCCGAGCTGGAAGCTGAACAGCAGATCCTCGCTCAGCGCGATATCGAAGACATCCAGTTCGTCATGGGCAGCGAGCAGGGCCGCCGCGTTATCTGGTCACTGCTGGAGAAAGGAAAGGTATTCGCACCGTGCTTCGCCGGTGATTCGCATTTAACCGCATTCAATGAAGGGCAGCGCAACCTGGCTCTGGTTCTGTTTCAGCGCGTCATGGCGCACTGCCCTGATCAGTATCTGAAGATGGCCGCAGAGGCCGGTGAGGACAATGTATGACACAGGTACAAACCCAGCGCGTCGTGCGCTTTGATGGCGCAAATCAGGTGGTAGAGGTTCCGGATCCTGCCCCGGCAACAATTGGCGCCCCGACCGCTACAGATTACGGCGGCGTGAAGTTGGGGGCAGCCATTGCAGCACCGGCAGCAATGACAGCTACCGATGACACCAACTCTTCCGCATCAGACGTTGCCGGGCTTGTTACTGACCACAACGATCTGGTCGCCAAATACAACGCGCTGCTGACAGATACCGCTGCACTGCGCACCACTCTTTCCGCTGTTCTGGCGCAACTCAAAGCCAAAACGATCCCGGTTTAAGGAGATAACCAATGAACTTATTTGATCGTCTGCTGCATCGCCGTCTTTGCAATGAGCAGCCTGCTGATGGTGGCGCTGCGCCGGCATCGTCTGAGCCAGCTGCACCTGCTGCCGATGCTCCTGCACCTGATGCTGACCCGGCTAAACCACAAGGCGATAAGCCACATCCTGGCACTGAAGGTGATAAGCCTCAGGAAGACAAACCAGCTGATGGTGATAAGTCAGCAGATAAGTCGGAAGACGAAGAGCAGAAGCAGGAAGGTGCGCCGGAGAAATACGAATTTACCGCTGGCGAAGGCGTAGAGCTGGATGCCGAAGCGCTGAAGGACTTCGAGCCCGTTGCCCGTGAGCTGAACCTGACCAACGAGCAGGCGCAGAAGCTGGTGGACGCATATCCAAAAATTCTGGCCGGTGTGCAGCAGCGTCAGGCAGAAGCCTGGCAGAAGCAGACCGAAGGCTGGGCAGAGACCGTGAAGGCAGACAAGGAGATCGGCGGCGACAAACTGACCGCAAACCTCAGCGCTGCACAGCGTGCACTGGACCAGTTCGGCACGCCGGAACTGAAAGAATATCTGAACGCTACCGGGCTTGGTAACCATCCAGACCTTGTTAAAACGTTCGTGAAAATCGGTAAAGCCATGTCGGAAGACGGCATGGTCGATGGCAGTAATCAAGGCCAGCGTAGTGCGGCCGAAGTGCTTTATGGCTAATAAGAGAGGATATAACCATGGCTGTTAAAGGCGTAAATGCGCTGACGCTGGCTGACTGGGCTAAGCGTACTGATCCAAACGGAAAGGTCGATAAGATTGTCGAACTTCTTTCCCAGACCAACGAAATCCTGACGGATATGATGTTCGTAGAGGGTAACCTTCCAACTGGTCACCGTACCACCGTTCGCTCGGGGCTCCCGCAGCCTACCTGGCGTTTGCTGAACTACGGTGTGCAACCGACAAAATCAACTACCGTACAGGTCACTGACACTGTCGGCATGCTGGAGGCTTATGCGGAAGTAGATAAGTCACTGGCAGATCTTAACGGTAACACTGCTGAATTCCGCCTGTCTGAAGATCGTGCATTCCTCGAAGGCATGAACCAGCAGATGGCTCAGACCCTGTTCTACGGCGACACCAGTGTGAATCCGCAGCAGTTCATGGGCCTGTCATCCCGCTACTCCACCAAATCCGCAGGCAACGGCCAGAACATTATTGATGCTGGCGGCACCGGCACAGATAACACCTCTATCTGGCTGGTGGTCTGGGGTGAAAATACTGTGCACGGCATCTTCCCTAAAGGGCAGAAGGCTGGTTTGCAGACTCAGAACCTCGGCGAGCAGACTCTTACCGATGCCAATGGTGGCAAATACCAGGGTTACCGCACCCATTATAAGTGGGATAACGGCCTGGCTCTCCGTGACTGGCGCTACGTTGTGCGCATCGCCAACATCGATGTGAGCGATCTGTCAGTGCCTGGTTCAGCTGCAAATATCGTCAGCCTGATGGTTAAAGCGCTGCACCGCGTCCCTAACCTGAAAATGGGCCGCGCGGTGTTCTACATGAACCGTACCGTTGCCCAGGTGCTGGATCTGCAATCTCTGGATAAAGCATCTCTGGCTCTGTCCGTAAAAGAGACTGAAGGCGAATTCTGGACCACGTTCCGTGGCATCCCAATCCGTGAAACCGATGCGATTCTGGAAACAGAAGCGCGCGTTGTTTAACGCCTGTCATTAACTGATGGGCCTTAACCGGCCCATAAATGGAGAAAGAAAATGATCCTCGACAAACTGTTGATGTTCTCCGAGAAGCAGGCGGTTACAGCTTCCGCTGCTTCTACGGACGTAATTGACCTCGGACCTATCGATGGCACCCGCCGCGATATCGGCGTTGGTTATCCGCTGGAGTTCTGGGCAACCGTTGACACCACTGCAACCGCTGCTGGTGCCGCGACCCTCAACGTTCAGTTGCAGACCAGCCCGGACAACTCCACCTGGACCACTATCTACGACAGCGATGCTCTGGCGCTGTCTGCCCTGACAGTTGGTAAACGATTGTTTTCTAACAAGGTTCCGGCGGGCGTCCAGCGCTATCTCCGCGTCAACTATTCAGTCGGCACCGGTCCGCTGACGGCTGGTGCGTTCACCTCGGGCATTAATTTGGATGTTGACAACAACACTCCTTATTACCCGATCCGTTCTAAAGTGACTGGCTAAGGTGATGGCAATGGAAAAAGCAAAATACCGCGTCCTGCGCTTATCCCATATTCATAACAACCTCTGGCCTGAAGGCTCAGAGATTGAATATGACGGTGAACCAGGATCGGCTCTGGAGCCGATCAACGCAGCGGCGAAGGCGGCTAAGAAAAAGGCAGACCAGAAGCGCGGAATCGTGCCTGTTGATTCTCAGTCTGAACCAGAGGCTGAAGATGATGGCCAGGAAGATACCGGCGGTAACGATGCCAATACCTTCAGTGAAGATGAAGCCGCGCTACGCCAGCAGTACGAAGAACTTTTCAACAAGAAACCTGGCAACATGAATGTTGAAACGATCAAAGAGCGTATCGCGGAAGAACGGCAAAAACTGGGCGTCTAAGCCTCGCTAATCCAAAAGGGGGCTTCGGCCCCTTTCTTGCAGGAGTCCACTATGGAACTGGTAAACCTCAAAACTGGCACCGATACCTATCAGGATGAGGATGGTAAAACCCAGACTCGCGATGATTATCCATGGGGCCTTTTCATTGAGCTGAACAACGAGACGCTCGCCAAGCTCAAGGCAACGCCACAATCCGCAGGTACTGAAGTGATGATCACCGCGAAAGCCATAATTCGTTCCACCTCTACCCGAGAAACGGAAGATGGCATGCAGCATAACGCCAGCTTGCAGATTACTGACATGGCACTCAGCCCGGTATCTGGTGAACAGCCCAAAACTGCCGCCCAAACTCTCTACGGCGGGGAGGATGATTAATGGCCTCCGTTATCGAGATCTGCAACCGCGCGCTGAGCAATATCGGGAACAGCCGCAGCATTAACAGCCTGACCGAGGCCAGCAAAGAAGCCGGGCAGTGCTCCCTGCATTTCGATTCCTGCCGCGATGCTGCGCTGGCGGACTTCGACTGGAACTTTGCCACCAAACGCCTGGCGCTGGCCGATACCAACAATCCGCCGCCGGACTGGGCTTATTCCTACCAGTATCCGACTGACTGCCTGCGCATCACCGAAATTATGGTGCCCGGTATCCGTAATCCGACGGCTGCCATGCGCATTAACTATGAAGTTGGGGCTGATGCCGACGGCACCGGAAAGCTGATCTACACCGATCAGCCTCAGGCATGGCTGAAGTACATCGCGCGAGTCACCGACGTGAACATGTTCGATGCAATCTTCATGGAGGCGCTGTCATGGCGTCTGGCCGCCGCTATCAATATGCCACTTACCGGAAGCGCAGATCTCGGTAACAACGCACTGACTATGTACCGCAGCGTCATCCTGAGCGCTGGCTCGCACAGCCAGAACGAATCCCAGGAGCCGCAGCCTCCAGTTGATGAGTTCACCGCAGCGAGGTTGTCATAATGGCTTTCAGTTGGATCCAGCCGAGTTTTGCCGGCGGTGAAATTGGCCCGTCGCTGTACGGGCGCATCGATATGTCAAAGTATCAGGTGGCGCTGCGCAAGTGCGATAACTTCATTGTGCGGCAGTATGGCGGGGTGGAGAATCGCCCTGGAACGCGCTTCGTCGGCGAAGCCAAATATCCGGCGCGAAAATGCCGCCTTATCCCTTTCCAGTTCTCGACCGTCCAGACTTATGCGCTGGAGTTCGGGCACAACTATATGCGCGTTATCAAAGACGGTGCGTATGTGCTGAACAGCAGCAATGTGATCTACGAACTGGCTATGCCGTATGCAGAGGCCGACCTGTTCCGCATTAAATTCACGCAGAGCGCCGACGTGCTTACGCTGGTTCACTCGGCCTACCCGCCGAAGGAGCTGCGCCGTTACGCGCACGACAACTGGCAGATCGTCGATGTCACCACAAAAAACGGACCGTTCGAAGATATCAACGTTGACGAGTCAGTGAAGGTATACGCCAGCGCCAGCACCGGGACTATTACGCTGACGGCAAGTTCCGCCATATTCGGATCTGAGCAGGTAGGGAAACTCTTTTATCTCGAACAGCCGGCGGTTGATTCCGTTCCCGTATGGGAGACCAGCAAGACCACCGCTATCAATGATGTGCGCCGCGCCTACAGCAACTACTACCGTGCCAATACTTCCGGTAAGACCGGTACCCTGCGACCATCTCACACCGAAGGCATGTCATGGGATGGGTGGGGCGGCACAGGTGATGATGATACCGGCATCCAGTGGGAGTACCTGCACAGCGGTTTCGGCATCGCACGCATTACAGCCGTAGCCAGCGACGGCCTGACAGCCACTGCTACGGTGGTGAGCTATATCCCGTCGCAGGTTGTCGGATCTGCGAATGGCAGCTACAAGTGGGCACGGTATGCATGGAACAGCGTCAACGGCTACCCGAGCACGGTTGTTTACTATCAGCAACGCCTGTATTTCGCCGCGTCCACCGCGTACCCACAAACGATATGGGCGAGCCGGACCGGCGACTATAAGGACTTCGGCAAGAATAACCCTATTCAGGATGACGATCGCATCATATACACCTACGCCGGGCGACAGGTGAATGAGATCCGCCACCTTATCGACGTCGGAAACCTGGTCGCGCTGACGTCTGGCGGGGAATATACGATATCCGGAGACCAGAATAAGGTCCTTACGCCGTCGGCGTTCTCGTTCAGCTCGCAGGGAAACAACGGCTCCAGCAATGTGCCGCCGATCGCGGTGGCAAACATCGCACTGTTCATCCAGGAGAAGGGGAGTGTGGTGCGTGATCTGGCCTACTCCTTCGACGTCGACGGGTACCAGGGTACGGACCTGACCATACTGGCAAACCACCTTTTCCAGAAGCGCAGCATTGTCGACTGGTCATTCTGCATCGTGCCGTACAGCAGCGCGTTCTGCATCCGCGACGACGGAAAACTGCTGGTGCTGACCTATCTGCGCGATCAGCAGGTATTCGCCTGGGCACCGCAGTCCAGCACCGGAAAGTACGAAAGCACCTGCTCCATCAGCGAAGGCAGCGAGGACGCTGTTTACTTCGTGGTTAACCGCACCATCAACGGCCAGACGAAACGTTACATAGAGCGCCTGTCCAGCCGTCTGTTTACCAGTGATGAAGATGCATTCTTTGTCGATTGCGGTCTGAGCTATGACGGACGCAATACATCATCACGCACCATGACCATCAGCGGCGGCAGTGGTGAATGGAGCTATCAGGTTGACTACCCGGTGACGATAAGTGGCGGAGCGTATTTCGTGGGCACTGATGTTGGCGCTCAGATCCAGTTCCCGTACTCAGAAACGGATCCTGATACCGGCGAAGTGGTGGCGAAAGAATTGCGTGGCGACATTATCTCCGTAACGAGTAATACCGCCGTGGTTGTGCGCTTCAACCGTAACGTTCCCGCGGTACTGCGCACTGCGGCCACAACTAACTGGCAGATGGCCCGCCAGACTTTCAGCGGCTTGGCGCACCTAGAAGGACAGACAGTAAACATCCTCTCAGACGCCAGCGTTGAGCCACAGAAAACCGTAACTGGTGGTGCTGTCACGCTCGAATCTCCGGGCGCGGTAGTGCATATCGGACTGCCGATCACCGCTGAATTCGAAACGCTGGACATCAACATCAACGGGCAGGAAACACTGCTGGATAAAAAGCAGGTGATCTCCACTGTCACGATGGTGGTCAACGCCAGCCGCGGCATCTGGGCAACCACACCAGGTGGTGAGTGGTACGAGTATCCGCAGCGGGAATTCGAGTTCTACGACGATCCGGATGATGACGCTACCGGGAAGGTGGAAGTGAAGCTCGACAGCAACTGGGATAAGAACGGACGCGTTAAGGTGCGCCAGCTCGACCCACTGCCGCTTTCTGTTCTGGCGGTCCTGCCGCGCATGACGGTCGGGGGATTCTGATGATTAAAGCTCAGATCGTACCGGCCACCGCAGCGCATATTGAAGCCATGCTGCCACATGTCCGCCAGGCTGACGTTGATGAATTTATGGCGACAAACGGATGGAGCCCGCGCCGCGTTCTGGAAACCGGTCTGCGCACGTCAACTTTCGCCTGCGCCGGGCTTATCAACGGGGAAGTGGTGACCATCTTCGGCGTGGCCCCGGCATCAATGATCGGCGGCAACGGTATCCCGTGGCTGGTGGGCACCGATGCGCTGGAGATATACCAGCGCACTTTCCTGCGCCGCTGCGGGAAAGTGGTCAATGCAATGCTGGCTGTTTACCCGTATCTTGAAAACTATGTTGATGCCCGCAACCACACAGCGCGTATCTGGCTGCACTGGCTGGGATTCACCATTGAAGAACCACAGCCGTACGGCGCTCACGGTCTTCTGTTTCATCGCTTCCACATGGAGAGAAAATAATGTGCGAACCCACCACAATTTTAGCCGGTGCGACGCTCGCGGCAGGCGCATTGTCAGCTTACAACCAGTATGAGACAGGCAAATATTCTGCTGCTGTTGCTGAGCAGAATGCGGATGTGGCAGAGGCACAGGCGCAGGACTCGATTAACCGTGGCAATGCCCAGGCCGAGGAAGTGCGCCGCCGTAATCGTCAGGCTGCCGGGACACAGGCGGCGACAATGGGTGCTACCGGCGCTGACCTCTCAACCGGTAACGCTCTGGATATCTTCGGAGATACTGCTCAGTTCGGCACGCTGGATGCTCTGACGACCGTTAACAACGCCCAGCGCGAGGCTTACGGCTATCAGGTGCAGTCCGCCAACTATGACGCCCAGGCGGTATCCGCGCGTAAGCAGGGAAATATGGGGGCGATGACAACGCTGCTCACAACGCCGCTACAGGCTTACGGAGCCTATCAAATGGCTGGCGGGACGTGGTCGCCATTCTCCCAGAAGGCAGCACCTATCAGCGCAGCCGTCGGCACGCCAACCGGTCGATAAGGAGATATCGAAATGCCAACAGTACCAACAGTCAGCGGGCGCCAGGTTGAAAGCCGCGGATTCCAGTCTCCGGGTTTTCAGGCGTTCGAACAGCCGAATGTCGGCGACGTCATTTCTCAGGTCGCGCCAAAGGCGATCGACATGTTCGCGCAGGCCAAGCAGCGGGCAGATGTCGCCCAGGCGCAGGATGCATCGCTGCAACTGAGTCAGGTATCGAGTGATCTGCTGACGAACCCCGATACCGGTCTGCTGAATCTTCAGGGGAAAAACGCGCTCGGCAAGGGGCAGGAGTATACTCAGCAGTTTGATTCTCAGGCAGAGCAGATCGCCATGACCCTGCCTGAAGGGGCCCGTGCCGGTTTCATGCAGCAGGTGCAACAGCAGCGTATCCAGTTCACGACGCAGGCCGGGCGCCACGAAATCAACCAGCTTAACGCCTATGAAGAAGGGCAGTTCCAGGCGACGCTGGCGAACAACGGGAAACTGGCAGCATCTGCTTACGGCGATAACGCCAACTACGTGCTGTACAACCAGCAGACCTTTCAACAGATCGAAACCTATGGCGCCGCGCATGGCTGGAGCGCCGAGCAGATTCAGGCGAAAAAGACCGAATTTAAAGAGAAGGTCGCTGATACGGCTCTCTCTCAGTGGTCGGCTAACAACTCTATCGAGTTTATCCAGAGCAATGGCGAGTTGAGCGACACGGCTGTTGGATCACGCCGTGCGGTATCTGAAGGTGGTTCAGGCAATAGCGCTCGCGGCATTCGCAATAACAACCCAGGAAACCTCGAATACAGCAAAACTAATCCATGGGTTGGTCAGACCGGTGATGATGGGCGATTTGCTAAATTCGAAACTCCGGAGCATGGCATTCGCGCGCTGGGCCGCAACCTGCTGTCTTACCAGCGCCAGGGTATCGATACCGTCAGTGACATTATCAACCGCTGGGCACCGCCGTCTGACAATAACAACACCGATGCTTACATTCAGGCAGTATGTGCTCAGCTCGGCGTAACTGCGGATCAGCAGCTTGACGCATCAAACCCTGACACGCTGAAGGCCCTGTGTGCTGCAATCATCCAGCATGAGAACGGTAGCCAGCCATACAGCGACCAGCAGCTCGCCACCGGTGTCAGTGCAGCTATTGGCCTGTCACAACTTCCGACCAGCACCAAGCGATATACCGGCAATGCTGCATTCGACGCTGCATCTCCTGAAGCGCAGGCAACCTTCCTCCGTCAGGCTGACCAAATTCGCAAGCAGCAGCAGGCGGAGTATCGCACCAGTATCGACAGTCGGGTTCGCGATGCCAGCGCGGCATACATGCGCGGTGTTGATTTCCCTGATGCACCAACGCAGACCGACTTCCTGGCGGCCTATGGGGTGCGGGAAGGTAATCTCCGCTATACCGAGTTTCGGAATACGCAGATCGCCGGGCAGTACATTGGCTCATTCCGCAACATGCCGACGAGCAGCATCACAGCCTACGTCAATCAACTGAAGCCAGGAACTGAAGAAACAGGCGAGGGATATGCATCCCGCGCTGAATTATTCGATCAGGTATCGGCGGCGGCCTCAAAGGTGATAAGCCAGCGGCAGAATAATCCGTTCAATGCTGCGGTGGAGATTGGAGCCTATAAGCCGATCGCCAGCAACAACCCTAACGACATCACAGCTGAGGTGGCTAACCGTTTCTCTTCACAGGAAAGCCTGCGCGCGCTGGGCATCAATGCGCCTATCCTGTCCAGTGAGGAGGCTGCGGCTCTGTCCGAACAGGTGCGCGGTACCAAAGACGTAAACCAGACAATCAGCCTGTTACAGAGCATGGGTGAGACGTTGTCCGCTCCGGCAATGCGGCAGGTAGCATCTGCCATTGCGCCGAACAATGCCGCCACCGCCTATTCTGCGCTGCTGCTGGGCACGCCGGATAACCAGTACGACAATACCAAGCCGTCTATCGCCTACAGTCAGTTCATCGGCTACAAGCCGACCATGAACAAGTACGACGTATCGAAGGTGATTCTGGCCGGTGACCAGTTACTGAACCCGACGAAGGCAATGAAAGATGCTGGCATTACTCCGGTCCAGTTGCCGAGCGAGGATAAGCTTAAACGAGCATTCGATGATCGGGTGGGTAACGCATTCGCCAATAACGCGCAGGCGCGCCAGCTCAGTTACAACCTTTTCAAGGCAGCTTACGCCGGGATCGCTTATCAGTCAGGTGATGCCTCCATGACGCGCACTGATGCAGCCAACTCAGACGTAGTGGAAAAGGCGGCGCAATACGCCACAGGCGGCGTGTACAAGGGCTTTAATGGTGGCGATGTGGTAATGCCGTTCGGCATGGATAAATCCACCTTCAAGGACCGCTACACCGCATCCGCACAGCAGGCGTTGAAAGATGCCGGTCTCAACGTAAACGCCGCATCAAACTTCACGCCAGTCAACATTGGCAACAACCAGTATCGGCTGGTAAGCGGCAGCGGGCGCTGGGCAACGGACCCGAAAACCAATGAAGCTATCGTCGTGAGGGTAGAATAATGTCTGATGTATTTTCTCTGGCTCCGGAAGGCCAGGCGTGGACCGACGATAAAGCAGCAGCCAATCCGGCACGACCAGAAGACTATGAGCCGACCTTCTTTCAGGGTTCTATTGCCGCACCGGTGCGCGGCGTGGCGGAAGGAACGCTCGGCCTAGCTCAGTCTGCCGTCGGATTCAGTAAGCGCCTGATAAGCGATCCGGCATTCACCGCAGACGTGGCGCCAACGGTTAATATTTTCCGCGTGATGTTTCCTGATGCCGACAAAGCGCTGAATGAAACATACGACACGATCGGCAAGCAGTTGCAGGATGCGCGCGGGTATGTGAAGCCGGATGCGGGTAGCCAGGGCACTGCTGCCGAGGTTCTTTATGGCCTAGGTCAGTTCGTTCCGGCCATTGGTGCGACAATTGTCGGCGGCCCTGCGGTCGGTGCTGCTACGGCATTCAGCTCGACATATGAGCAGTCCTATCAGGATTTCAAAGGAAAGGGAGTAGACGAATCGACGGCGCGCAACCTGGCAACTCAGCAGAGCCTTTTCAACGCAGCGGGCATGGCATTACCTGCTGCCATCGGCACCACTCTGGCAACGCGCATTGCCTCAGGTGTGGCAATAAACACCGGGTTCGGTGGCCTGAACCGTTACTCCGTTGGCGAAACGTTGGAGGAGAAAGGCTACACCGAGATGGCGAAACAGTACCGGGTATTCGACGGCCAGGCCATGCTGGTCGACGCGGTTCTGGGCGGTGCCTTTGGTGGTGCCCATCACCTTGCCGCACGAAATGCTGACGTGCCGCCACCGCCAGATTCTGAAGCACCGATCCCAGCGGCAGAGGTACGGAGTGTTCCTGACGCAACCGCAGAATCATCCACATTAACTGAGTCAGCACCAGTGACTGATGCGCCTGGCGCACCGGTTCGCTCGGATTCTCAAGCACCAGTAACAGAGCCTGCCGCAGCGCCAGATATTCCTGCCATCAAACCGAGCGACATTGATGCAGCCCACACGCTGAATGAGGGTCTCTATTATGATCTGGAATCCTCCCCGGTACTGCATGCCAGCAACGAGAGCATTAACAGCCATGTGGCAGCCATGGACGAAGCGTATCGACAGCTGAATGACGGCCAACCTGTTAACGTCGGGATGATGGCGCGCGGGCTGGATGGTCCGGCCAGGCCCGGCATGCTGGAGTCTGCAAACGAGCAGTACCATGCAATGCAGCAGGTTTTCGAAGAGAATGGTGTCAGGTATGAAACGCCGGCAGAACTGGCTGGAGAAGCTCCGGCTCCGCGAGCAGAAAGCGCCTTTGTTGCAGCAGATGAAGCAGGTGGCCAGGTCAGTGTGGATCCCGACACTGGACAGGCTATTTCATCCAACAGTTACGACCTGATGGCGGCGCGCGATATGGCGACCACCAATCCGGATCTGACAATTACGCATCCCGACACCGGGCAGCCTGCGAAACTCTCCGATGTTCTGGCTGAATTTGATGAGCAAATCCAGACAGTGCAGAACGAATCGAAAGTTTATTCAGTCGCCGCCGCGTGCTTCCTGAGGAATCCATAATGAAACAGGCATGTGTTGAAGCCATTGCGCAGACACTGGGCCGCCAGCCAAAGGCTGACGAGCTGAAAGGTATTGAGGACCGTATCAAAGAGGCTGTGCGCCAGGTACATAAAAAAATGCCAGGGAAGGCAAGACTGGCATCCCTGATGCGCAGACGTACATGGAGGCAGCCGATCTTGTGCGCCAGCGCGTTGTGCATGACGTTTATAAGAAGCGCCAGCGCGTCGCTCAGAACGCGATCGCCATTAGCAGGGTGACTGACACCCTCGACGCCAATATCCCGCCAGAGCAGCAAACACCTGCCAATTTGCAGCAGTTTATCTTCGCAGGGCGACGCACGAAGGTTTTCGGCAATGATCCAGATATCAACGTGACGTCTGCCGAGGAACTGGCGACCGGAGCATATCAGGACTGGTCACGCCAGCTGAGTGCTGAACTGCTCAAAGCCGGTGATGATGTACGCAAATTCTTCGAGCAGAGCAAAGCGCTCGGCGAGCAGCGATTCCGCAGCCTGTTCGACCAGCAGGCTGCGAAGTCCGCACAGTTTCAGATCCTTAAAGAGCTATACGGCGAAGACACCGGGAACCCGCAGGCGAAGAAAATCGCACAGGTCTGGAATGACGTAACCAGCCGGGCCCGCCAGGAGATGAACGACAACGGTTTTGATATCGGCCTGCGCGACGACTGGCATCTTCCGTATGTCGACGACGCTGATTTTATTCGCAACGCCGGGCGTGATGAATGGCTGGCATCGCTGCCGGTGGCAGAACAGGCCAAAGCGCGACTGTCAGGCCGCCAGCCGCCGATAGAGTTTGCCCGCCAGGCGTGGGTGGACGACGTTTACAACACGCAGGATCGCAGCAACTACGTTAATCCGGACGGCAGCCCGATGAATGACATCGAGTATCGCCAGGCGCTGGAAGCGATCTTTGAAACGAAGGCCACCGACGGCGCCAACAAAATCGACCCGGGCGCGTTCATGGGCACCGGCGGGATAAAAAACCGTGGCTCACAGAGCAGGGTGATGGCGTTCAAGGATGCACAATCACACTTCGCCTACATGGAGCGCTATACGCAGCAGCCTGTGGTGGGCGTGATGATGTCCCACCTGCAATCCTCCTCTCGTGATCTGGGTGTCGTTAAAGCCTTCGGACCGGATGCTGCGCGCAACATTTCCCTGGTGCTTGATCGGGTGTATCAGCGTGCTGTCACTGGTGGAAAGCCCGTGGGGCACATGAACGAAGAACGCAAGATGGTCGAGCGGATGTTTAACTCCATGGCCGGGCTTAACGGTGTGGCCACATCGAGCGTGTTCACTTCTGCTGTTGGCGGTCTGCGTAACCTTATGACCAGCGCGATGCTCGGTACCAGCGTACTGACGGCAACCAGCGACCAGGCCATTATGCGCGCCAATGCCCAGGCGCTGGGTTTCACCCGAGACGGCATGCGCCTATCAGCCAACACCATTAAGAACCTATTTAGTGGTGACGCGAAAAGGGCGAATGCTGAGCTGGGCCTGCTGGTGGATTCGCACGCTGCTGTAGTCTCGAAGATGGGCGGCTTTGATCTGTCACGTGGCATAACTGGCTGGTTCGCAGAGAAGACACTGAAGTGGTCCGGTCTGATCGCCATGGACCGCGCCAACAAGGCTGCTTTCGGCCTTCTGATGTATAAAAACATTGGCGAACTGACCCGCAAATTTAAGACGCTGGATGACGTTAAAGGGTCAGATAAAACCATCCTGGCTAACAAAGGCTGGAGCAACGAAGACTGGGCGATCATGGCAGCGGCAGACCTACAGCCAATGACCACCTCCGGTCACATGGGTATGACTCCTGATGCGATCTACGCTGTTCCCGATGACGTGATCATCGGCATCATGGCAGACCGTATTGCACAGGTTCGTGCCGGTAGCGAAGCAGCACTGGCGGCGCTTGGGGAACTACCATCTGAACGTCTAAAGCGGATGAAAGAAGCATTCGACGCAGAAGCGGAGCAGACCATCACTCGTATGGTTCGCAATGCCCGCGCCGAAGCCGCTCAGAAATTGCTGGGTATCACACACGGTGAAATGACCAGCGCAGTCACCACCGCTACCGGGCTGGACACGTACGCCCGCGACGATGCCGGACAGTTGATCAAGAGTTTCATGCTCTTTAAAACAACGCCATTCGCCGGGTTCCGCCAGCTGGTAAACCGCTCTAAGGATCTGGACACGGTGCCCGCCATCAAGTTCCTGGCATCCTATATTGCTGGCACGACACTGGCAGGGATGTTCGCTAACCAGATGAATAGCATGCTGACCGGCAATGACCCGCTGGATATGTCAAAGCCAACAACATGGGTACAGGCTCTACTGAAAGGTGGATCATTCGGTATCTACGGCGATTTCCTCTTCCAGGACCATACACAATATGGCTCAAGTATCGCGGCCACCATCGGCGGGCCGGTGCTCAGTTTTGCAGAGCAGTTAACTAAGCTGCTGATCACGAACCCGCAGAAGGCATTGCAGGGTGAGGAAACTTCATTCGGGGCCGATGCTCTGAAGACGGCCCGCATGATCACCCCATTCGCAAACCTCTGGTATGCTAAAGCCATCACCAATCACCTGATCCTGCAACAACTTCAGGAGATGGCAAACCCAGGATACAACGACCGGGTAAGAGACCGCGCGCAGCGGGAATTCAATACAACGAGCTGGTGGGAGCCTGGCGAGACAATGCCGCGCAGAGCACCAGATTTAGGGAAAGCGGTGGGAAACTAATGACGAGAGATAAAATTGAATATATTGCTTCTCTTCAATATGAAGCCGAGAGGTGGAGAAGGATTGGCGGGTGGGGATCTTTAATAGCGTTCGCTGCTTTACTTATCGACCTCTGGTTCAGGCATATTGGTGCGGCATCACTACTTTTTGAATCAGCAATACTTGGTGGATTCATCTGCTGTTGGGGTGGTAATTTCGATAGGTCATCCAAGCATAAGAGAGAACTCGACACGATATGTTTTGCTCTGTTCGGTAAAAGTTATGAAAGCTCTCACCTTGATATTATTAGACTAGATAAAACCAAATCAACGTGACATGTCACAAAGGCCGCCGAAGCGGCCTTTTTCATATCAGAACGCAGCTGTGTTTTTCGTGATGTACTGCGCGTGGGAGCGGATGTCGTTCAGGCATTTGCTGACGGCGACGATGTAGCTCACCATGGTTGTAAACTCTGCCGCCGCGCCGGAAACATCATGTCCGTCATCCTGCATGCGGTTGAGCAGGTTCATCAGCAGTGAATGCTCAGCCAGGCCGAGAACGCCTTCAGGTGAATGGATGTGCTCGCGGTAGCCTGGCTTCAGCGGAACGTCATAACTTTTTTGCTCAACCTGCATCGCCTGCATTACAGCTGATGCCGTTGCCGTTGCCACCTGATCTGCAACCATCTTAATGCGGTCTTCCTGAGGGATTGCATTTTTGATATAGCTGCCAGTTTTACGGATCTGCGGCAACACTTCACCGGTTACCCATTTGCGGAACCGGTAGGGGATAGTGCCAGGCGTAACCGCGTCGCGGCAGCGGAGGATCAGAGTGTAGAGGCCGGACTCGTTGATGACACTAACATTCTGTGCACCTTTAACGGTGTAAGTTGAACTTACTCCCTTCTCATCATCGTCTAAGGCTTTTAGAGACATACGTGAGTTCGTGAGTCCAAGAGCTTTGCAGACGTCTGAGGCCGCAAACCACGGATTGCCGTCGATGTTGAACATACGTACTGGGGTAGCTGACTCGAATTTGAATACTGCGTCTGGGGTAGGTTTTTTTTTGAGCTGTCATAGCGATCACCTTTGTAGTCAGGATAATCACCACTTCCGACGCCAATCGGGATGGTGGTGAACTGTGCAGGGTTGGCGTAACCGGCTACAAAGGACCCGGCGCACCTTTCGGTGCCCCCACACAGCCCACCATAGAAACTGGTTTGCTATGTAGCACGCATAAAAAAACCGCTCGCGCGGTATATGCGCCTTTGTAGTAATCCGGGACGCCAATCCCGGCACTGGATTTTGCCAGTGCCTGATTACTATGGCACAAGATTTATGCAATGTAAATTTACCGTAAAGGTAATTGTTACATGAATTTTAGGTAATTACAAACCCTATCTGGTTTGCTTCTTCAGCTGCTCAGCGCAGTAATCTAGATGCATTTGCAGATCCTTCATAGACATCTGCGAGCTGGTGACATAGTTAACCAGAGCAGTCAGCTCAACCATCGGACCATCAACGTTAAACCCATCTTCACCAAGCTGGCGCAGCAACGTCATCAGGTGAGAATCTTCAACAAGGGAGCGGACGCCTCCCGGCGTGTGTATTCGTTCGGCAAATCCTTTTTCCAGCGGGTGATGATACTGACGTTGCATCTGATAATTTCCATGCATTCACTGTATAAATGTACAGTAGCAAAAGTTCGAAATATTATCCAGCACGAATTGCTATTTACCTAAAAGGTAATAACTTCTGTGATTGTTATTCATTCAATTCATATAAGGATTGGCAGGTAATAAACTGTCCTGATGATGCACGCGCGCCGGGCGCTGCTTTACTGGAGACAGGCCATGACGGTATCAACCGTAGTTGACCATAACGATTACACCGGGAACGGCGTTACGACATCCTTCCCGTATACCTTCCGTATTTTCAAGAAAACAGATCTCGCTGTATCAGTTGTCGACCTGAGCGAAAACATCACGGTGCTGGTCCTGGACACGGACTACACAGTTACGAACGCAGGAGGTTACAACGGCGGTAGTGTGGTGCTCACCGCGCCGCTTGCGAATGGTTGGCAGATCTTAATTTCTCGTGAACTTGAGCCAACACAGGAAACCGACCTGCGCAACCAGGGGAAGTTCTTTGCTGAAGTGCATGAGGATGCATTCGACAAACTGACGATGCTGATCCAGCAGGTTGCCAGCATGTTCCGTCTGGCGCTACGTAAGCCTTCCAGTATCGCGAACTGGTACGACGCGCTGAATAACTACATCCGCAACCTGAAGGACCCCAGAGACCCGCAGGATGCGGCCACCAAGAATTATGTCGATACGCTGGCAAACAGCAACCTTAGCCGTACGCTGCGGGTTCCTGAGCCGATACCACAACTGCCAGACGCCGCGACGCGCGCGAACAAGATTCCTGCCTTCGACAGCGCTGGTAATCCGATTGTCGTTCTACCTCCTTCAGGATCAGCTTCAGACGTTCTGATTGAGCTGGCCAAACCCACCGGCGCTCAGCAGATCGGCACTAACCACCGCGGTACACTTCAGCAAGACCTGGACGTAATCGATATCAGAACTTCAGGGCAGGATATAAGTGCACTGCTGTCTGCTGGTAGCGATGTAGATATCGACACCACAATTTCCTCAGCACTGTCTATTGCAAGCTCCAAGAACATCTCAGGCAGAGATGACGGGAAGATTGTTGTCGCAAAAGGTAGTTACGGCTTAACTAACTCATCTTCAAACTCATCAATCAGCAACCTCTCAGTTGAAGGAGATGGGTCAGTTACTACTACGGATACCGTAGTTACAGGAAACATTAAGATTGAGGCTGACGATACTACCGTAACTGCATCAAAGCTGTCCAAAACCATGATTGGGTTTTACGTTAAAGGAAATAGAGCAAAACTGATAGGCAATAAAACTGACAGTATGGTTTTAAGCACCGCTCAAGGTGTTGGTGGAGGAGGGGCTGGCGGGTATGGGGTGCTTTGCGAAGGTGTATCTGATATCCTGATTGCAGGGCACAGCGCTGTTGCAACATCAGAAAACGACAGGCATTTCGCTTATCTTTCCAACACTACTGGTGGTGGCGCTGCGAACAGAGATATCAGATTAATAGGGAATAGGGCTGAATGGAGCGCGGTTAACGCAGGGGATAACGACCTCACAAGAACTGCGGTAATGATTAATATTCGCGGTAATTCTGGTGTTGTTATTATTGGTAATCAGCTTAGGGGAGGTGGTTCAGGGATCGGCATAACCAATGAACTGGTTGATGTTGAATATATCAACATCACAGGAAATCAGTTGCTTGGAATTACAAAGGCTAAACCTGACGATGCTTGTGTCGGGATAGGCATCTCTGGAGTAAATGGTAAACCTGAGGTTCCAGGGTTTAACATATCGGATAACCATATTCAGATATCACGTAAGTCTGGAGTTACTGATGGCGTAAGGGTTCCCTATCCAATTTATATCACTCGCGGTCGGCATGGGATAATATCCGGCAACGTTATAGCATCCCCTGGTAGTTCAGCTGCTATATATTTGGTGGAGAGCCGAGATATTACTATTAGTAATATTATCGGATTAAGTAACGATGGCACTCAAACGGAAGGGTTTATACGGTTCGCCACTGGGTGCAGAAATATATCTGTCAGCAATGTTCAGCATGATAGGGTTACTACGTTTTCTGGACTTGATGCTGTTACAGATCTAACTGTTGATTTTCCTCGCATGTGCGAAGTTTATTACAATGCGGGGGTTTTAAGCACAGTTGACCCTCATGGGCTAATTGGGTCCGTAACGATTAGCGGTAATAATGTCGTGGTAACAATGAGGAGTCATGTAACTCAAGCTGCATGTGACACAGTGCAAACGCGAGCCATGTTCTCAGCCTCGCCCATAAATATGATAGTGGGGTCCGCATCAAAAGTGTTGACGGTAGCTGCGTTCACAGGAGCGAACACAGCCGTATCCCCATCAACGGGTCAAGTAAGATTTAAACTTATTTTCAACTGCTAGTATTTAATCTGCATTCTTTAGGTGCTTCTCCAATAACAATGTATGCATCCTTGCTATGCGAAAAAATATTGTATAGCGGGGTGCTTACTTCATGCTTACCATAAGAGCATGCTGCAATAAGCTTTTTGATGGTTGATTTTCTGTCAAAACTGAAATCAATGTTTTTGGCTCCAAGACCATTAAGTTGTGTGGCCAGAGTCCAGTCGTAAAGCCTTGCGTTTATAACTCGAGCAATCGGGTATGATTCTGAAACCATCCTTGAGTATATTGATTCACTAACCCTTCCGTATGTATGAAACGTTAATCCCTTAAGTCTATCGTTGCTTTCTATTATTGTTTTTATCTGTGCTGTAAGAAATAGATCTGACTCATACTGTTTTTTTGTTGCAGACATAACAGCATAAGAAGAGCATAT